>DATFVD010000643.1:0-4097 GCA_035260505.1 Terriglobales bacterium | reverse complement strand
TACCTGCTGAAGGAAACCGTTCAACTCCACGAAGGAGATACCGTCCTGTACCACGCTGCAGCTGGTGGGGTGGGTCAGATCTTCACGCAGTGGGCAAGATCGCTTGGGATTCACGTGATTGGAACAGTATCGACTGCGGAGAAGGCCTTAACCTAGCGAAGCGCGAAATTTCGGCAAAGTAGCGCCAGTGGCCGAGATCACCGGTTCCAACGGCAGGCGCTCTTTCATATTCAAAATGAATGTTCCGTAAGGGTTTATGTGTTGCCACTTCAGTGGCGACAACGCCCGGAGATCAGCCGCCGTGAGACGGCCTCGCCAAGCAGGCTCCACCAACGCCTGCTGAATCATCAACGTGTTCACGTACACCAGACTCACCTGAAGCAGGTGCAACGACAACATCAGTCTCTCCTGGTCCTCCCGGCGGTTGCTGGTGAACTCTCCACCCTTTCCGTAGAGGATGAAATCGTTGGCACTGTTCCAGTTTTCGATGACCTGTAACCCGTCCTGAATTTCGCGACGGAGTGATTCTAACCGCAAGTAATCGCATAGGAATGTGGTCTTCAAAGCTTTGCCTAGCTCGCACAGCGCCTTGTAGGTTGGATGCTGCGAGTTATGCTTGGTAAAGCGCCGCAAGATCGATTCGGCGTCAGCTGTCCCAAGCCGCAACGCCGTGGTCAGTTTGATGAGTTCCTCGTATTGCTGTTCGATGATCTCCCAGTTGATCGGCCGGGTAAGAATTGCCTGAAGATTGGGATATTGCTCTCCATTGGACGTCCGGTATAAGCGCTGCTTCTTGAGGTTCTTCAGGCGCGGCAGAAGTGCAAAACCCAGCAGATGGCAGAATGCGAAGCCGACTTCGCTTTGCCCGTGGGTGTCCACGTATTGCTTCTCCACATCCATTTCGGTGTCGTGGCGGAGCACTCCTTCAATCATCGAAGCCACTTCCGAGGAGGAGGGCGCCTTCAGCTGCGAGTAGATGCAGACCGAATTTTTCTCCACGTGCCAGTAGATCATGACCCCTGGCCCGCCGTAGCGCACATGCCATTCAGTAATCAGATTCTGGTCCCAGGCGCCGAACTTCTTCGAGTCCGAGGCACACGCCGTGGTGCCCTCGCCCCAAAGATCGGGATTGCGGACGCGAAAAATCGCGTTGCACACGCGCGCGATTGCCGCCCGCAGATGCTCTTTCGTGATGTACCGGCGCCGGATATACTGCAAGTCGACGTAAGTGTCTTCGCCTCCACCGCTACACATGCGTTTCAGCCCTGCGTTCGTCCCCAGCCCGTAAAGACACAGCAACAGCCGGCGTTGATGCACCTCTGGATGGAGCACTTCCCGGGTACCCATGGTGCGAAATGCCTCCGTTAAATGGACCCGCAATTCGGTCTCCTTCAGGACATCGATCAGGTTTGTCAACGGCCAACGCTCCACCAGGGCCGCCGTTAGCGCCACAATATTGGGTGGTTCGGGCTGCGATCCTAGCGGACTCAATTGAATTCGCCCTTTGCCCTTTTTTGCAATGACGATCTTCACGTTGGGATTGGTAGGCAGGTCAGAATTCAGGCTAGCGAGCGCCGCCTCCATCTTGCGGCGAACGCTCTCCACAAAGACCTTCGCCTCAAGCGGCTGTTCGAGCGCTGCGTAATATTCGCCGCGCTGAGTGTCGAAGTCTTGAGGCAGGTCCTCGTCCGGATTGCGAAAGCGGTGCGCGCCCTTGACCCACACCTCCTTGCAGCGCAGCTTCTCACGTAACGTCGTCAGCACGCACCACTCGTACGAGATGCGGTTGACCGCGCCGGCGTGCTTGTCGTCCTTCACCAAGTCCTGCCAATCGTCCTTGACCACGTCATCTAGCGGCACCCTCTCGCTGAAGGGAAACACCGGAGATTTTCGGCCACGATGTTTTTCCAGCAAGGCCAGTGCTTCCATCACCGGGCGGTGCCGTTCGTTGTTGCACTTAAAGGACAGGACATCCAACAGCACGGGCACGACACGGCGGTAGTGGTGGCTGTACGAGGAGCGCGTTACCAACTTCACTTGCTGCTCGTGTTTTTCGTCGGTTTCTGCCTCACGAATGACGTCCTCGAGCGTTTCCTCGCTGACAACCGGGTAGATAACCTCTCTGACCACGCCCTCCGGCTGCGCCGTAACAGCCTTGGCAAGCTTGTACAATAGCTTAGCCTTACCCATTATCTTCTTTACGTATTTGATCAGTTCGGCATTGACCTTTTCTTCCGCCCGAACGCCCACGTGATGCGCAATGTGGATCAACAGTTCAACCAGGTCGTCCGTGATTTCCCGCTCTCGTTGCCAACAGAGCGCAGCCAGAAGCGTATAGCGGACTGCCAGCGGGTGGCGCCGCAACTCCCGCGGCCATTCAGTACCAGCGCGCTGCCGATATTGACTCACCAGCTTGGCCGGCACGTCTCGAAACAGATCTTCCGGCAGGCCGAGCGCGCGGAGTTGTTCCAGCTTTGCGATTTCATCCAGCACTGTCTCGACCTTGAGCGCGCCAGCTCCCTCCTTAATCACGGCCAGGTCGGAACGAATGGGAAAAAGTGTTCTTTGTTCCGCATCGCCATCGTTCTCCGGCATCTGCCTTTTCACGAGGGCGTCCAGAGCCGCGCGGCTCTGGGACGAAAGCTGCGTGAAGGTCTCCTCAACGAACCGTTCCTCGCGCTGCCTCACCGTCATACCGAGCAGACGGCGCAGCCGCTCCGGAGCGGGCGGCTCGATACGCCGGGACCGCAAGTGATCGTATGCGGCAAGCTTAAGGGCTTCGGCTTCCGGGTTGAAGGAGCCAACCCGCTGACCGAGCCATCCGGCCAAAACGGATTCGTCCCGGGCGCGAAATGGTCGGAAGCCGAAGTACTTGCGAATCTGGGCGCGCTGGTGGCGCTGGGTGCGCTCGCTCCACTCACCGTCGAAGTACGCTTCGGCTGGCACACCAATCTGGCTGGCCAGATGCGCGACCACACCGCCGGCCACATCTGCGCGTCGATCGGGAAATCGCCCGTCGAATTGGAACGCTTTCAACAGCACGGCGAAACGGAGACGAGTTACCCCGGTCTTGTTACCGAGAAGTTCGAGTTCGTCTGGACTGAGCGTCCAACACTGGGCGAGTTCGTCGGGATGCCACGCCCGCTTCATGGGCTTCGGAGGTGTACGCGATTAAAGTAGGCTTACAGCTCTCTCTTTCCGAGAAGTCATTCAATTCCGATCTCGAGATCACTCTTGGTCGGACACCGGTCACCCCGCAGGTCCCTTGAGTACAATCGACCAAGTGCAAAAGTTCTTGGGGCACATGCACCTATCGACAACTCAGACTTATGCGGAGACGAGCTCACGGACTCTCGGGGACAACTATATCCGGGCGTTGGCAGGAAAGCGGTAGTCGGCGGATGCGCTTTTGATGACTCTACTTTGCCGAAATTTTGGCCTTCGCTAGGTTAAGGCCGAGTTATAAGGTAAGGCATCACATTGGTATCGATACGAGCTCTCTATTTGTCTCTCGAATTGGCGTCCGGAATGACAACGATCTTGTGCGGGTTGGTCGGGCCGCAAATTACGCTGCCAAGCTAATGCTCTATCCGCGAATACGACACAATTTTTCTAACCGAAGAGGTGTTCAATATGATGTTGAATCCAGCGAAGTTCAGCGCCAACGGAGCGAGCCGATGTGGAAAGAACGACGCGGGTGTCTCCGAGCAATGCGAAGGGTTACCTACCGCGTATTTGGGTGCAGATCGGCCAGGTGCAGCTTACTGCAACGTGACGAGTCAGTTCGGCAATAGGCGCCTCACTGAACAAGATCCTCTTTCCGTACTCGATGCTCGATTGAGGTTTGCTTTTCATTCTTTGGCATCCGGCCAAAAAACTTCATGATCAAAGAGAAAAAGACCGGGGTCAGAAAGATTCCAAAAAAGGTTACCCCGATCATTCCAGCGAAGACCGCGGTTCCCAGCGCTTGATCCATTTCGGCTCCGGCTCCTACGGCAATCACTAACGGCGATACCCCAAGTATAAAGGCAAAGGAAGTCATCAGGATTGGCCGCAAACGGAGCTTGGCAGCTTCCGCCGCTGCTTCAATCCGTCCT
>DATFVD010000642.1:0-2791 GCA_035260505.1 Terriglobales bacterium | reverse complement strand
TGAAGGACGGGGTTTGCATCCAATCGGGCAGCAATTACGTCGAAGGATAGTAGTAGCAGACAGCGGTAGCAGACGACAGCATGACGACTTGGCACAAACGCGACTGGCAGCAGTTTTACGAGTTGGCGCGCCGCCCTTGGCAGCGTCATCGGCCGCCGCGGCCGGTGTATCCAACCGGGATTAATCGCGTGTTGCCGGCGCAAGGGTTTAGCTTGTCGGAGCTGGATGATGCCGGTGTCGATCTCGATCTCGCGGAGCGGCTGGGCTTGCCCGTGGATGCGGGGCGCATCGGCGCTTACGGACCCAACGTGACTGTGCTGCGCGACTTCGTGCGCTCCTCGCGCCAGCCACTGTAGTTCCCTTACCGAACCTGACGGTTTCCCTCACTCCTTTACATTTGATTTGTTGCAACTTTTCTTGAAGGCTAGAATGGCCGCGCTTTGTTTGGCCGTGGAAGCCCGAATAGAATAGCTACGGCTACGGCTTTGCTGACTCCGGGCTCTTGGTGCGAATCGCGGTTAGGTTTTGCGTTTTCTGATCGCCGTCTTGCACGCTGATTTTCTCGCCCTTTTCCTCGAAATCTCTCAGGAACTCGACATCTTCCCAGGCGCCGGATTCCACTTCTTCCCAGCTGAATAGTTTGTAGTCGCCGGGAGCTATGCCACGCAACTCGAACCGGCCGTACTGATCGGTTGAGGCGGATTTATAAAGCCGTCGAGAACTGCGGCGCGCCTCATCAGGAACCAGAATGACCCAGACGCCAACGGCCGGCAGATTGTCTGTGTCCGTGACGCTGCCTCGAATGCGAGCTCCTTTGGAACTGACTGTGAGTTCCAACGCGGCATTGGATCCTCGCGCTGGAGTGAAAGTGTCTTGCGGCGAACTTGCACCGCCGTAGCGTAACGCTTTTAGGTAGCAATCATTGCACAGTCCCGATACTCCGACTCGATATGTCAAATCGTGAATATCATTCAGCACGAACGTCCACGGTGGCGTGACCGTAGCATGACCGAAGTAACCGGACACGTTGTCGGCGCCACGCAAGTAGACGCTCAACCTGTATGTATCTGAGGTGGGCTGGCCGTCCCAGGCTACACGTCCATTCAACGGCATGCCTGGAAGGAGAGTCAGGCCCACACCCTCCACATCTGCGTTTCCAACGTCTATGCTTTGGTAGGCTTGGTATCTCTTGCCCTCGTCAAGCCAAAAGGCCCCCAAAAGATACGGTCCGGGTAATAGGTCGTGAATGACAAAAGTGCCGTTCTTGTCGTCGACGATGGCGTCGCGTTGCGGAAGACTGAGCCAGCCGTCGCCGTCCCTCGGAGACAGGAACACATTGTAACTGGCGTTCGAGCGCCGCAAAGCCATGTTATAAACCCGACCGCGTACGCTGAACACTTCGACGCGGCGCAACAGAACCTCGAGCGCTGGAATTTCTTCGCCCGCCTTGTGCTGCTCGGGTAATACATCGGCACGTACCCTCGAGGCACGTCGTCATCTCGCCCTTCCACTTCGCCGCGAGCGGTGATTCGTTCATCAGGCTTGTACTCAGCGCGAATGAAATATCGGCCCGGGCGGAGACCGAACAGCCGATATTCGCCGAGATCATTGGTAGGCACTGTGGTTTCGGGAAATAGGGTCTTTTTTCCTCCGGCGTAAACTTCTCGTAACGCGTTTACCTGTACCCACGGCAGAGGGTCACCATCATCGTTGATCACGCGACCGGTAATCAGCGCCGATGGAACCAAACGGAACAGCAAATCGTTCATTTCCTGCTTTGCCCTGAGAGTCAGAATAGCTCCCGGGTCGTCAGGTTTTTTCTGCCCATACTCCTGAGCTACGAAGCCATCTCTGCGGACCACCAGGCGATACCGTCCCGGATCGATCCCTTTGAGATCAAATCGGCCCCCAGCGTCAGTCGTCGTAGAATGACTCTCGGCGCGATCGTCTTGGCTCAGCAACCGAATCCGGGCGTTTTTAAGCGGCTCACTTCCGGCCAGTTTAACCACCATTCCGGAAATCTTACATTCATCCTTTTTCGGGTCGGACGAGATCTTTGGCGCCTGCGCAGGGCTGAAGAAAGGAAACAGAAGCAGAGTGAGGAGCACAGCCAGAGTCTTCATGATCTGGTCTCCATGGTCGCTGGAGTATACAACCCTGGACGTATCCGAGAGAATATTTGTCGCCTGATGGTCGGCGGCGTGCCTCGGGAGCACCGATTTGTGCCCCAAACATGCTTGTAACATGACTTCTGGACTTTTTATGGCCTCATCATTCCACGGGTTTTCCGGGGCATGACCCGCTACAATTCCAGAAATTTCCGACGCAAGAACGCTCTGCTCGCATTAAATAGAATAGCTACGGCTTTGCCGACTCCGGGCTCTTGGTGCGATCGCGGTTAGGTTTTGCGTTTTCTGATCGCCGTCTTGCACCCTGATTTTCTCGCCTTTTTCATCGAATTGTTTCAGGAATTCGGCGTCTTCCCAGGCGACGTCCGCGACACTTCCCTTTATGCGCGCGCTACGAGACAAGAGCAGCATTGCGAGGCGCAGATAATTTTGCTTCATGCAACTTCGGACTATACGCCCAGGTACGTACTTAGATGGGACTTTAATGTCCTTGGCAGGCGGCCGCGAGGTGGCACGACTTTGCGTGTCGCAACCTCGCGCTTGGCCCTTTGGCGAAGGGGGGAGGCTGACTTCTAGCCCAACGAAATTCCGCGCTAACCCATTCTCCTCTTTGCACTTACAGTTTACTATTGACAAACGTCCAGATCTGTGGTATGGTTACG
>DATFVD010000641.1:0-3308 GCA_035260505.1 Terriglobales bacterium | reverse complement strand
AGGCTTAACCACTGGGAGCACAGGGGCCTACAGGGGAAAAACCGGGGGATCATGTTAGCCTTTTCAGACGCTTATGAACGATCCTCGGCCTTCTTCCATCAATCTTCAGGCAATCGCGCGGCAGGTCATGCAGGCACAGGGCTTTCAGCCGGATTTTCCTCCTGAGACTCAAACACAACTGGCGGATATCAAGGCTCATCCGCCGCAACTGACGCCCTCGGACAAGGTCCGTGATCTGCGCAGCCTGCTCTGGTCCTCGATTGATAACGACACATCCAAAGACCTCGACCAGATCGAAGTCGCACAACGCTTACCGAATGGCGACATCAAAGTGATGATCGGCATCGCGGATGTGGATTCCTTTGTCGCCAAAGAGTCTCCCATCGATCAACACGCGGAGCGGGAGACGACCTCCGTCTATACCGGCGTAAGCATTTTTCCGATGTTGCCGAACGAGCTCTCTACCGGCGCGTCATCGTTACTCGAAAATTCAGACAGGCCGGCGGTCGTCACTGAATTCGTGGTCGATACCGGCGGCTCGATTAGCTCCAGCAATGTGTATCGAGCCCTCGTTCGTAACAAGGCGCAGCTCACCTACCACGCGGTCGGAGCATGGCTGGAAGGCACGGCAGCGGCTCCGCCCAAAGTGGCCGCGTCTTCAGAACTGCAGGCCCAGCTCAAGCTGCAGGATGATGTTGCCCAGGCGCTAAGGAAACTGCGCTTCGAGCACGGAGCGCTGAACCTGGACACCAATGAAGCTCTTCCATTGGTGGTGAACGAGCAGGTTGTCGACGTCGTAAACCAGGGGAGGAATCGCGCGACCGAGCTGATCGAGGACTTCATGATCGCCGCCAATGGCGTGGTGGCACGGCTGCTGGAGAAAGTCTCTTCTCTGCGCCGCATCGTGAAAACTCCCGCGCATTGGGACGGCATCGTGCGGCTCGCTGCGGAACAACGCGAAAAGTTGCCCGCCGAGCCTGATTCAAAGGCGCTCAACAATTTTCTTTTGAAGCGCAAGGCTGCCGATCCCGATCACTTCGCCGACCTCTCGCTGGCGGTCATCAAGCTGATTGGACCGGGCGAATATGTACTGGAGCGTCCGGGCGATCCCGAGCAGGGGCACTTCGGACTTGCCGTACAGGATTACACGCACTCGACCGCGCCCAACCGGCGCTTCGCCGACGTAGTCACGCAGAGACTGATCAAAGCTCTACTCGATGAAAAGCCTGGGCCGTACTCCGACAATGATCTCGCCGCCATCGCCTCGAACTGCACCGGGAAAGGCGACGCGGCGCGAAAAGTGGAACGCGAAATGTCGAAGCGGTTGGCCGCCATTGCGATGAGCCATCGGGTGGGCGAGACTTTCGATGCCATCGTCACTGGAGTCACTCCGAAAGGGACATTTGTTCGCGTTCTACAACCGCACATGGAAGGATTACTGGCCCAGGGAGCGCAGGGGTTGCATGTCGGCGATAAGCTGCGGGCGAAATTGGTGAGGACTGATGTCCAACATGGGTTCATTGATTTTGCCAAGGCTTAGGGCCTCCACCACCTTATTGATGCTCTGTTTACTCTCCAGTTATCAACCGTGTGTGCCGCCGCCCCATTCCCCTCTGCAATGAACCGCCCGCAAGTCCAGATACTCCAACCTCTTACGGTTTCGGTAACAATCGCGACTTCCCTTGATTCACGAAACTGCATCCAAGAACGTCCATGAGCAAGACAGGAAAGCTATGGTTACTGACTTTTGTCTTTTGCACGGGCACTTGGACGACGCCGAATTGGGCCTGCGCGCAAGGCAACGATTCCGATCTGCCTGACAGCCCCTCTGCGGTCGCTCGATCTGAACATGGTGATGACTCGCCATCGGAGCGAGAGGTGTCATGGCGGACATTGCCAAGAGATTTTCTTCATGATCAAAAAGATATCTGGCTGTTCCCCGGTCAGCTGGCGAAGGGGCGGCATTGGATACCCACTCTTGCCATAACAGGGGTCACGGCGGGACTGATCGCGGCCGATCCGCACGTGATGCCCTATTTTCGTTCTCATGCGGGAAGACTGGATGATCTGAACGACGTCTTCGATGCTCCGATTACCACGGCGGAAACGATCGCCCTGCCG
The DNA here is from genome assembly GCA_035260505.1 of Terriglobales bacterium. GTDB lineage: Bacteria > Acidobacteriota > Terriglobia > Terriglobales > Acidobacteriaceae > Acidiflorens. The sequence goes on along the minus strand of DATFVD010000641.1, from coordinate 1,187 downwards.
GCTTCCCTTATGCTTGCAGGCTATATTCGGCATGACCAGTATGCGGTGAGCACTGCATTACTGGCGGGAGAGGCCTACGCCGACAGCGCTATCGTCGACCTTGGGTTGAAGGCGATTACCCGCAGAAAACGGCCATCCGACGTTCCCCCCGGAGCGCCTTTTAACGACACGTTTTTTAGTGGGGGAAAGTCACCTTTTAAGGGCAGCGCTTTCCCTTCCGGGCACGCAGCCGGTGTTTTTTCTATCGCCACGGTAATTGCCACCCGTTATCACAAACACCGTTGGGTGCCGTGGGCAATGTACGGATTCGCAACCGCCATCAGCTTTTCTCGAGTAACCACGAACGCTCATTTCCCGTCCGACGTGTTTCTTGGAGCAGCTCTCGGGTACACCATTACGCGGTATGAAGTGCTGCGGCCGCGATGAAGATTGGCGGCGGAGCGGTCATTAGGGCGGGACTCTTCGACTTTTCTGGGCGGGCATTCGGCGTCTCTATCGCGGAGCAGTTCGGAACTGGAGATTGGAACGATGGTTTAGCCGCTCTTTTTTTCCAGCTCGGCCCAACGAGTGTACAGGTTATCTAGCGCATGTTGAGCCGCGTCCAGTGCGGCCTGCGCGCTTAGAAGATGCGAGGCATCTGTCGCATTGGCTGGATCTTCCAATTCCGCGCGTTTTGCTTGCACTAACTGCTCGGCTTCTTCCACACGCTGCTCAATCGTGGCATATTCTCGCGCTTCCAGGTAGGAGAGTTTCTTTTTAGATGGCGCTGCCGGCGTCGCACCATTCTGTGAAGGCGCGGCGGCCGTCTTTTCCGATTTTGCGCGCTGCGCCTGCCACGCTTCCCATTGCCCGTAGTCGGCGAAGCTATCGGCGCCGCCTTTCCCGTTCAGTCCGAGGACAACGCTGGATACTCGATCGAGCATGTAGCGGTCATGCGTCACCAGGACGAGCGAGCCGGGGAAATCGATCAGGCTTTCTTCCAGAATTTCGAGCGTCGGAATGTCGAGGTCATTCGTCGGTTCGTCCAGCAGGAGAATGTCGGCGGGCTGAAGCATCAGTTGCGCGATCAGGACGCGCGCGCGTTCGCCTCCGGAAAGCCGCCCGACGGGCTGGCTGAGTTGCTCGCCGGTAAACAGGAATCTTGCCGCCCATCCGGCCACGTGAATTACGCGATCGCGATACACGAC
>DATFVD010000640.1:0-3026 GCA_035260505.1 Terriglobales bacterium | reverse complement strand
GTGCGCGAAAGCTATCTGCAAAATGGGTGGCAGTTCGCGTTCCGCCTCCATGACGGCAAGCAGGCGTTCCGCAATTTGCTCCGCGCGACGCACACGCGCTTCACTGCTTTTAGGTCCGGTGATCCATTTGGCAATGTCATTGCGCGCAGAGAAATTTAGTTTGTCATGCCAGCGCCGAAGCGAGTAATCTTCGCTGAGTATTCGCTTGAGCTCATTGGGAATGGTTACGGTCCGCTCTTCGCAGTCTAATGCAATCTGAAAATGGGCAACGCTGCCTTCGACCGCGCGCGCTTCCTTCTGCATCTGCTTGTTGACCAGCAGAAAGTGCCGTCCCTCCCCTGTGGGAAACAGCGAAGTGCGGAAGGCAAACCCGTTAATTTCGCCTTTTACTTTGATCTGGCCGCGCAACCCCCAGACGCGGGATGCATCGAACGGTAGGTGGATAATGACCCAGTTCAGGCGGGAGCGCAGGCGCTCGAGCCTGGCCTCGAAGCGCTTCGCAGCTCGCTCGGGCTTGGTTTTGGAGGGTTTTGACATGAACTGAAACCGGGCGTTTGCATTTTAATAGAACAGAGGCGCGCGGTGACGCCGGCAAGAGTTAAACTGTGGAAAAAGATATTGGGAGAACCATCGTGATCTGCCCGAATTGTAGAGAGGACAATGCACCTAATTTCCGTTTTTGCGGAATGTGTGGCACTTCGCTCGAACCTCGGCGACCCGTAGGCGCAGCAGCACTTGACCCCCTAACGGCGTTTCCACCGGCGGCGCCACCCGCTTCATCGACGAGGACAGCGAATTCTTCCGCACAGTTACGGCCCGTCGTTGTGGAGGATGCATTAAGGACCGCAGACAAGACAGTACCTCCGATCGCCGGGCCCTCGATGCTGGGCTTGAATCAGCCGGCGGCAAATCCGCACAGTGCGGATCGGTCCACTCCGCACGAACCCGGCTTGCGTCAGCCCAGCATGGACCTGCTGCGCGAAAGATCCTTCTCCGGCCTGGATTCCTTTTTGGAGCCTGAGCAGCCGAAGACCGGCGCAGGGCGGATCCTGCTGCTGCTGGTGTTACTTATAGCTCTGGGAGCGGCTGGCCGGTGGACCTATACAAACTATCTCGGAATTACGGAAGGTAGAAAACCCGAACCCGCTGCGTCAAGCGCCGCCGTCAAGTCGGCCGAGCAGGCAGCGACGAAACCCTCGACCCAGGATGCGGCTCCACCACCCGCGGCCGGCTCGTCGCAGGCGCGGCCCCGGTCGGGTGAAGTTCCGCCAGGTCCCTCCGAGAATGTGGGGGCGGGCCCCGACGCTACCAGAAAGACCTTAGACGCGGGGGCAAAGCCGGCGAACGAGGCGAAACCGGCGACATCGGTACCGGCCACTCCTTCAAAGATCCGGTCCGACAATCGGGAGGCGAACCGGGCCCCGAGCGCGACGACATCGGCCGTAGCTTCGGTCGTGACTTCCACGAAGATCTCGAAAACGCCTGCACCCGCCGGCACCGGCACCGACACCGGGGATGCAGACTTCCGCAAAGGCGAGGCCTATCTCTACGGGCGGGGAGGGCGGGAAAACTGTGACGAAGCCGTGAGAAATCTAAAGACTGCCTCCGCTAAATCTAACGCCAAGGCCCGGAGTGCGTTCGGAACCATGTATGCCACCGGCCACTGTGTGCCGCGCGATTTACCTACATCGTATTTGTGGTTTGCGCTGGCACTAAGGGTGGATCCGAACAATCAGATTCTCGAAAAAGATTTAACCGCAGTGTGGAACCAGATGACGCCGCCGGAGCGGCAGATGGCGACAAGAATGAAACAGTGAAAGATTAAATTGTTATCCAAACCAAGAGCGGCCTGATGGCATTTTGCGGCAAACTGCAGATCCCTCGCTTCGAGATCACAACTTCTATTCAGAGTTGAAGAGTGAGATTCCTACTCGCCGCTTGGGACCAGATTTAACGCTTTCTTCAGCGTACCGCGTTCTTTCATGATCTTTTCCTGCAGCAGGGTGATCGCATAGATCAGCTGTTCGGGACGGGGGGGGCAGCCGGGGACGTAGATATCCACAGGAATGACCTGATTGACGCTCTGCACGAGCGCGTAATTATTGAAAACGCCACCGGAAGTTGCGCAAGCCCCCATCGAGATAACCCACTTCGGTTCGGGCATCTGCTCCCAGAGCTGGCGAATGACCGGCGCCATTTTGTTGGAGACGCGGCCGGCGATAATCATCAGATCGGATTGCCGAGGTGACGGGCGGAACACTTCGGCGCCGAAGCGCGCGATATCGAAGCGCGATGCGCCCATCGACATCATTTCAATGGCGCAGCAGGCTAGCCCAAACGTCATCGGCCAGATGGAATTCTTGCGCATCCAGTTGATAGTCGAATCGAGCGTGGTCATGACGATGCCTTCGGGCACACCATCTCCGTAGACGAGTTCCTTGACTACCTTCTTGCCGTTTTCGATGTCAACGTAGGGGCCGAAACTGAGCTCTTGCGCCATGGCTTTATTTTAACCGCAGGGACGCCGAGTGCGGGAAGAAAACAGTTTTGAGGCAAACGGTCTGACTGTATATCTATTGTAAATTCGTGGTATTGCTCGCCAGTTTGCCGCAGCATTCGGGTCGCTCCGGCAAACTGGATCGATCCCATCCGCCGCCGAGGGCCTGGATCAGCAACACCGTGCTCGCCATCCGGCGCCCGAGGATATTGACCTGCGTGACCTCATTCGAGAGCGCGGCAGTTTGCGCCGTGGTCACTTCCAGGTAGCTCGTGACTCCACCCTTGTAACGAGTGATTGAGAGATCGAGCGATCGCTGGGCTGCCGCTACCGCTTCGTCCTGGACCTTGGCCTCGCTCTCCAGAATTCTCACAGCCGCCAGGTTGTCCTCCACCTGTTGGAATCCAGTCAGCACGCTCTCGCGATAGCTAGCGACCTGAAAGTCGTAAGCAGCGCGGGCCTGGTCGTTGAGCGCATGACGTCTTCCCCCGTCGAAGACAGTGCCCAAGGCGGACAGTCCCACCGACCA
>DATFVD010000639.1:0-2420 GCA_035260505.1 Terriglobales bacterium | reverse complement strand
CGACCTCGGCCAGATCCATTCCATCGACGACCTGGTGCGCGCGATGTCAAAGACGGCATTCACCGGCCGCCAGCTTGGCGAAGCCGCCGATGTACTCGAGGCCATGGCGCGCGACAAGGACTGCTTCGTCGTCATGACCCTAGCAGGCGCGATGACTGTCGCCAAGCAGGGCCTGGTGATCGCCGAGTTGATCGATCGCGGCATCGTGAACGCGATTGTTTCGACCGGCGCCCTGATGGCGCACGGGCTGGTGGAAGCGACGGGGCGCGCTCACTTCCGGCACAATCCAGAACTCAGTGACGAGGAACTCTACGAGGCCGGGTACAACCGCGTCTATGACACGCTCGAACCCGAGCAGAACCTCGATGACGTGGAGCGCGTGATGGCAGCGGTGTTTGGCGGTTGGGACTCGGACGAGGTGATGTGCTCGTATAAGTTAAACCGCGCGATTGGAGCGCATCTCACGAAGCGCGCCAAGGGAGAACGTGGCATTCTGAAGTCTGCTTACGAGAAGAATGTTCCGGTATTCGTGCCCGCATTCTCCGACTCCGAGCTCGGCCTTGATTACGCGTTGACCAACCGTGAGCGCGACAAGCAAGGGAAAGCGCGATTCCGCTTCGATCCGTTTGAGGACCTTGAGCACTTTGCGGCGACGTTGCTGAGTCAGAAGCGGCTGGGAATCTTTACGATCGGTGGAGGCGTTCCGCGCAACTGGTCGCAGCAGTTTGGTCCATTCATCGAATTGCGTCACCGCCGGGGCGGGGAAGACCTGCCGCTGAAGCGCTATCACTACGGACTGCGGATCTGCCCGGAGCCAGTGTACTGGGGCGGGCTTTCGGGCAGTCCCTATAGCGAGGCGGTTTCGTGGGGAAAGTTTGTGCCTCCGGCTGAAGGTGGGAAGTTTGGGGAAGTTTTTGTGGACGCTACAGTAGGGCTACCGCTGATCGTAGCGGCGGTGTTGGAACGGTTGAAGAAGAAGCCGGCGGCGAAAAAGAAAATCATGTCGCACAACTAGGAAGTTTGGCTGCGCCGATAAGTGAACATACCTACAAAGCAGCCGCCTGCGACGCCCAAGAGCACTACACCCAACGCAAAGCACGCAAGCTGTAAGAAATACCGAGGGGTTCGGACGTCGACGTGCATCCGCTGGGTGTATACCATCAGGGCGATACTTGGAGCGCCGGCCGTGATGGCCGATAGTCCATACCGTTCGCGGTCGAAGCTGTTGGGCTTACCTTTCCATGCGACGTACCCAATTGCAGCGGAAATCGACGGTGCTCCTACAAAAAGGGCAAAGAGAAACAATCCATCAACAATCGGTAAATATCGCGGGTCCATTACTGCATCCTAGTCAAAGATCAGTACCGCCGACGCGATTACCGTAGTCCACAACCCACGTTTATCCCCGACCGCCGATTGCGTCACGTTGGCCGTACGGACGATCTTGTTCGAGATCCGATAGATCTCTTTTTTCTCGTCCCACGACCGGTCGGAATCAAACTCCACGTTCAGAGTGGTGGCTAGCATTTCGGCGGCTAGTTCTTCCGCATAATCTCCGGCGGCGTCTTCGGTTTCACCGAACGAGTGGTGCTCGCTCAGATATCCGTAGGTGTTGCGGTCGGCAGGGATAGCGACGCCGATCGACGAGGCCAGGAGGCGGTGCGGTTCGTGGGTGGAGTTTTCAGCAACCACCGAAAACACGACTTCCCCGGGGTGCAGATACTTGAGTCCCTGCGAGCGCGGGACCAGTTTGCAGTTGGGCGGAAAGATGGAAGAGACACGCACCAGGTTTTGCGCCGCGATGCCGGCGTCGCGCAAGGCGAGCTCGAAAGAAGTGAGGCGTTCCCGATGTTTACCGACTCCCTTGGTAAAAAAAATCTTCTTGGGGACCATGTCCTTGCCCAATTCAGTTTCCTCCAGGAAATTTTGAGTTAAGCGGCAAATCTAACACAGCGATTTGTGAAGATTGTATGAAAAAAAGATGCGGAGCCGTCCAGGGCATCTCAAACGCTGGTTTTGGCCGGTGCGGGTGGCTGGTCCTGAGCTGTAAAGCGGCAACTACTTCGTAATCCCGTGGACGGCACTGAGGCCAACGAAGCCGCGAACACCTCGAAGAATGTGCTGTTGGGGGAACAGCGTGTTCTTACGCGGCCTCTTTTGTAACCAGGGAGTGCGCAGCATCTCTGGTCTGCGATCCCAGCACCTTCATTTCTTGCCAGTCATAGCGGAATTCTTTGCCGCAGTCCAGGCACGCGACATAGGTTCCGGAGCGTTGAGCAGTCGGGTTGCGACGCGAACCGGCGCGCACCGTAATCGGAAAACTATACCGAGCGTGCCGGCAGCCAAACACGGCGTCCATCAACCTCGAAAACATAGGGTATCCTCCACAGATTACAGCGACGAAGCTGGCTCATCCCCTT
>DATFVD010000638.1:0-2737 GCA_035260505.1 Terriglobales bacterium | reverse complement strand
GCCTTTGAGAATGACGGCGAGATTGATGAGCCAGAACGCCATGAAGCAAATCGCAGCGCCGTGGCCGACTTGCGCCCAGCCCGGTGCGAGCGTTGTGATCAGAGTGTTGATGGCTTCGCCGCCGATCCAGGTTTGGATGCCAAACCATCCGCAGGCTACGAGGGCGCGCAAGACCGCGGCGACGTTCGCGCCCAGCACTCCGAATGAGGCGCGCGCCAGCACTGGAAACGGGATGCCGTAGCGTGCTCCCGGATGCGAGTTCAACAGCATTGGGATGAGGACAATCGTGTTGCCGAGGAACACGGTTGCCACCGCCTGTTTCCAGTTCATTCCTCCCTGGATCAGGCTGGCGGCCAGCATGTAAGTCAGAATATTGACCGACATCGATACCCATAGCGCCGCGAAGCTGTACGTGCCCCAGGTGCGCCGGGCGCTGGATGTGGGCGCGAGGTCTTTGTTGTAGAGCGGACTTGTTTCGATTCGTGAAGATGTGGACATGTGGGTAAAAGTTCTCAGTTCTCAGTTCTCGGTTCTCAGTAAAACCCGGCGGCACTCTCTGAGAACTGAGAACTGGGAACTGAGAACTTTCTAGTCCGCGGCCGCCGTCTGTCCGGTCTGCGTCGTCAGGGCACCATAGGTTTCCGGACGGCGGTCTCGATAAAACTGCCAGACCTTTCTTACTTCCTGGATCATGTCAAGATCGAGATCGGCGACCAACACTTCGTCTTTGTCGCGGCTCGCCTGGGCGAAGATCTTGCCGCGCGGATTGCAGAAGTAACTCTTGCCGTAAAACTCACCGATATTCCACGGCTTCTCCCGTCCTACGCGATTGATCGCACCAACGAAGTAGCCGTTCGCCGCGGCATGAGCGGGCTGCTCGAGCTCCCACAAATATTCCGAGAGTCCCGCGACCGTGGCGGATGGATTAAAAACAATCTCCGCGCCGTTCAGTCCGAGTACGCGCGCGCCTTCGGGAAAATGGCGGTCATAGCAGATGTAGACTCCGACGCGCGCATACTTCGTTTCGAATACGGGATAGCCCTGGTCTCCGGGGGTGAAATAGAATTTTTCCCAGAATCCGGGATGCACGTGCGGGATGTGGTGCTTGCGGTACTTGCCCAGATACGTACCGTCGGCATCAATGACCGCGGCGGTATTGAAGTACAAGCCCGGCATCTGCTCCTCATACACCGGAACCACGATCACCATGCTGTGTTTGGCGGCGATCTTCTGCATTAACTTGGTCGTTGGCCCGTCGGGAACGCGCTCGGTAAGGTCATACCAGCGAATGTTCTGCTCGGCGCAGAAATAAGGACCGTAAAAGAGTTCCTGGAGGCAGAGTATTTTGACTTTCTTTTTCGCGGCCTGCTCGATCAGCTTCAGGTGCTTGTCGATCATGGCTTGCTTGATCTCTGGCAGAGGGCGGTTAGTGCCGACCGCATTGCTTGCCTGAATCAGACCACAGCGCACGTTTCGGGACATGGAGTACCTCCGAGAGAGGCTAAATATTACCAGACCTCACGCACCCAATCGCGGCCGGCTAAATTCATTCACCACAGAGGTCACAGGGGGACAGGGGACACAGGGAAAACGCTACCGCAACGCCGAGAACAGCGCTTCTTTCCAGCACTGATTATCCAGGGTCCAGCAGACTTTGGCTTTGCATTTGTTCTCGAGGACTGGCGCCCACACCGGCCGATTCCGGTCATCGGCGGCCACGTTCAGGCGATCGACCACGGTCATGCCTCGCGTCAATTCGCTCTGGGTCTCGACGTCGATGTAATGCTCGCTCCAATCCGTCCCGATACCCGCATCAAGCGCGATCGACATGGCCACCGGGTCCGGCAGCGAAATACCGTCTTCGCCAGTTTGCACTTTGTAGGCTTTGCGGGCGTCACTGTTGCACTCGATGGCAAACTTCGCGAGCGGATTGTTGAATCCGAGAATGCGGGCGATGTCGTCCTCGCGAACGACGGCGTCTCCGCGGGAAAGATGCCAGCCCACAAGTTCGACGGGCAACCCGCTGCGCATAACGATGCGGGCGGCCTCGGGATCGACCCAGATGTTGTACTCGGCGGCGGGCGTCACGTTGCCTTCACAGCACGGTGCGCCTCCCATGATTACGCAGCGTCCAACTTTCGCGGCGATGTCCGGCTTTTTCGCGAGGGCCAGCGCGACATTGGTGAGCGGCGCCAGCGTGACGATGACGATTCCGGGATTCGCTTCGACTGCTTCGATGATGGCGCCGACCGCGTGTCCACTTGCCGCAGATTGACTGGGAGCGGGATAGTTGTGATCTCCGAGGCCGTCGCGGCCGTGAAACCAGGTCGCATTCTGATAGGTGCGCAGGAGCGGTTTATCGGCGCCGGTGTAGACTGGGACGTTTGCGCCGCAGAGTTCGACTGTATAGAGAGCATTGCGGGTCGACTGCAGAACGGGGACATTTCCGGCGACGGTGGTGATTGCCACCACGCGAACGTCGGGCGCGCGCAACGCCATGATGAGCGCGACGGCGTCATCGGAGGCGGTGTCGGTATCGATCAGGAAGGCGCGCGGCACGCCGCTAGGATAACAAAGCGCGAAGGAGAACCGCTGATGGAGCGACGGGCGTCTCGCCCGTCCAGCACAGTGGTGGCCGGGCGGGGACGCCCGGCGCTCCACGAGCAAAGCTGCTAGTGCGTGAAAGAAACATTCAGGCCTGTCGCCAGCTGCAGGTCATTCTTTTTTGTTCCACTTG
>DATFVD010000637.1:0-4093 GCA_035260505.1 Terriglobales bacterium | reverse complement strand
AAGCGACGCTGCAACATATCAAGCCGGTTTTGAGCACCGTCTTCATTTATGCCAAAAATGAAGGAGCGTTCGATGGGACCAACCCAGTCGATGGGGTTTTGATCCCCACGCTCGCGCGCGAGCCGGGACAGACGCACGCTTATGATCTCGATCAGGTTCTCCAGATCCTCGATCTCCTCCCGCTTCTCGCAAAAACCCTGGTTGCGATCGCGGCCTTCGCGGGGCTACGCCAAGGTGAGCTGCGCGGACTCGACTGGACCGATTACACGGGTAGCGAATTGGCGATCAATCGTTCCATTTGGATGTCGGTGGTCAACCTTCCCAAGACGCGGGCCAGCCGGGATACCGTGCCGGTGATTCCTGCTTTGGCCGAAATCTTAGACGAGTACCGCAGGTCCATGGGTAATCCGAAAGCAGGTATGATTTTTCACTCCGGTAATGAGCGTCCTATCAGCGTAGATAAGGTCGGGCGGCGAGTGATTCGGCCAGCTCTTGTGGGCACGCACTTGCCGTGGTACGGGTGGCACGCGTTCCGGCGAGGGCTCGCCTCGAACCTGTATGCATTGGGAGCCCAGGACAAAGTCGTCCAGCGCATCTTGCGTCACTCGAAGCCGCACGTTACCAGGGAACGCTATATTAAGGTCTTTGATCGTACCGTGCTCGAGGCGGTGGAGAAGGTACAGGTCCGGATCGAAGAACTAAGACAAACGAAAGTAGGTCCCCAACAGTTGCAGTTGAAATTCGGTGCCCCCTCTAGCCTACGAGCGACCGATGTAGCGGAGAGTGCAACCGGCCGCGGTCTTTCGCACTTTTCAACCGACTGGTCAACAGTTGGTCACCACAGCATTTCTGGTTCTGTGGTAAGCTGTTGAAAGTAAACGCCGGAGAGGTGGCAGAGCGGCTGAATGCGGCGGTTTGCTAAACCGTTGTAGGGGCTAAAACTCCTACCGGGGGTTCGAATCCCCCCCTCTCCGCCACAGCCAAAATCGCCAATAAAAATGCGGCGATTTGTGTCGTGCTACTACTTTTATAGATTTACCATTAATTAAAAGTATCGCCCCGTTTACTAAAGATAAGCTGCCCGCAGACCACCGCAGGATGCCGTAGACGTGACTCAGCGCACAGCAGTGTTTGTCCTGTCGGCTACGGCAAAAAACGCAGTTGTTGGCCGCCAACTCAAAATGACTCTTGAGAACACACAGCGCACATTGGTTCGCATTGCTAATAGTTGACTGGGTTTGCCGTTCCATCCGACCATCTGCCCACGGGAATCATGAATACGTCGATTGGTTCCGGATTGCCATGGAACTGTGGATTCAGCATGACAGGAGAGTGGGGCAGATCTGCACCCCAAACGGCACTGTCCATAAGCGGAGTGTAAATCATCACGTGAGCTATCCAGTGGTGTTGGCCGCCATCGGTAAGGTACTGTTCTTTCGACATCATATAGCTCATGGCTCCAGGCTCCAGAGGCGGCAGCTTTTGCTTTATGAATGTCTTGATGCCCTCGATGATCTGAGCTTTGGATTGACCGGCCAATACCATCTCCGTTCTTTTATACGTCATCGGCAGAATGGAGCGGGCAGCCGGCGGATTGAAGCAGAGCGGGCCTCGAAGTTTAGGGTTCCAAAAATTAACGGCAAATTCGCCATCGAATGGGCCCATCCACCCTCGCTCCACGACACACACGAAACCGTTCTTACCTTTGACTGCGGTTTCGTAGCCATGCCTTCCCAGGACTAGCACATCGGCATCGCGCGAGATGGCCTCCGGGGCCGCGCTCCGCGCCATGGCAATCTCGGCGTTACGATCCATTAAGTATTGATCAAGCGGAGCCATGCTTGGATACGCTTCTTTGGCCTCCTGCGCTTGCGCTTGCCGCAACTCGCCGAGCCCGATAACCAGCGCAAAAGTTCCCAATGCGATCATGGCGACTATTTTTTGGCCCATTTGGTTCATTGATTCCTCCTGGGGAATTTAAAGACCAATCCATTCAAACGTTGTCGAAAAAAGGCGTCCCCACATCGGGACGCCTTCTGCGACCAATCGCTTCATCGAGAAGCGAAGGGGTTAAGTTTAGAAGAAAATCTTCAACGAAAGTTGCAGCGCTCGAGCTTCGCTCGGGAACACCGCACTAAAGTTGTTGAAGATGCCGCGTTGCGGTTCAAGGGCGTTGCGCGCCGAACCGGTAACGCCCTGGGCAGTCACCGCGTTGGTCGCTCCACCGAGCGCACCGGGGCCAGCACCCGCGGCGCAGCATGGAATAAATTGTGGATGATTCAACAAGTTGAAGGCCTGCACTCCGAACTCAACTTTGTACCGCTCGGTGATCGCGAAGCGCTTGATCGCCGTGGCGTCGAAGTTGTTCGTTGGGGGAGTTAGAATGGTATTGCGGCCGGTATTCGCCAAGGCGCCATAGTAGGCCTGAATATATTTTGCACTTGGGTTGGTTGCGGCGTAACCCACAACATTGTCTGCAATGTTCAAGACGTTAGCCAAAGTGCAATCCGCGGGCGCCACGGCGCTAGTGCAAAGCGGCACTACGCCGCTTCCTGTAACTCCGACACCCGAAGGGTTGGTAATGGTGCGGTCGCCAGCAGAATCGCCGTTAAGATTGGCATCGAAGCCGCTTTGTGCGGTTGCCCACTCTCCGGTCTGATATGTATAGATCGGGGCAATTTCCCAATTGCCGAAAACGTTCCTAGTAAACGCGTTTCCATTTTTGAAAAACGGTTCGTCGTATACCAGCGCCAGAGTAAAGCGATGACGATGATCCAGAGCTGAGTTGGACCGGTCAGCAGACAAGTTCTCAAAGTCTTGCTGGCGGCGCGGCGTCAGGTCTGTGGTGTGGAAGTCTGCAGTGCTGTTATCAATTAAGTGGCTGTAGGTATAAGCGCCCACAAACTGCAGTCCGTGGCTCATACGGCGCGTGACCTGCAACGCCAAGCCGTGATAAGTGGAGGATCCGGCTGGGATGAACGCCGTAAGGGCATTTTGATTGAAACCAGCAGCATCATAAAGTGGCACTATACCATCACTGCTATTTAGAATTGTGCCCAGGTTTACTGTCGAAGCGTCCAAGGCGGCCTGCGATGGCACATTTCCGATGTAGGTGGGCAGGTGCAAAGCAGGAGTCGTCTGAGCCGCAAGGTTGACAATCGATTGCACGTCGAGATGAATCCCTCGAGTGCCAATGTAGCGCACCTCGACGGTGTAATCATTCCAGAAGCTGTGCTGAACACCCAAGGTCCAATCGATGGTCTTCGGATCCAATACGTTTGGCGGATAATAAGTCGTGGTAGCAGCTCGTGCGGCCGCCGGAGTAGCAAACGTCTTAACACCTCCCGTTCCAGGTGGCAAGCCGCCGTTGGCGAGAAAATTCGGAGTATTTGCTGTAAGTGACGGGGTGTTCTCCGTAACGCTCAACTCCGGTGGCAAAGACAAAATGCCGATGTTGTCGTAGTGGACGTCATACGCGATTCCGAAGCCGCCGCGGATAGCCGTCTTGCCACTGGTGCCGGGCGAATAGGCGAATCCCACACGCGGTCCCCAGTCGTTCTTGGGAGCGCGAGGCTCATCAAATACCGCGACGCCAGGCACGGATGCGAGGCTGTTCAGGCTTTGCGACCGAATGCCGAACGGTGTGGTGGTATATTCGTAACGCACGCCGAAGTTCAAAGTGAGATTTTGCTTTATTCTCCAGTTGTCGTTCACGAACCAATACAGAGCAGACTGGTCACCGTAATAGGTGGACTGGCCTACGCTTCTTTGCGCCAAAACATCAGGGCTCAGGTCATCCAGATATTGCTGCAAGGAATTGTATTCGTAGTCGCCGCGAGCTCGTTGAGTGAATGACTGAGGAGAGATGTATTTGCGACCCTCAATACCCACTTTCACAGTATGTTTGTTATGTGTCCAGCTGATGTTGTCGGATAACTGATAGGTGTTAATGATCGTGAACTGCGGTGCGTTTTGATCAGGTCCAATATTAAGGCCATTGAGGGTGTTGAGAACGATGTTGGGGAAGCTATCCAAACCCGGGAACGAAAAGTTCCCAGCGGGCGTTTTATTATCAAAGCGATTATAGCCGAGC
>DATFVD010000636.1:0-7692 GCA_035260505.1 Terriglobales bacterium | reverse complement strand
AAGAGCGGCCATCTGGCTGAGATGCGCCTGCCGGAGAAGATCCGCGCGATCCGCCCTGGCAGAAATGGCGCCTTCCAGGTTGCCGGAGAGCCCCCTGCCTCGACCCTCGAAAGCACGGATTTCTTGAAAACCTGGGCGCTCAGAAAAACCATTCACGATCGCGAACGCGGGGCCTGCTTCTACTGCCTTCGCCGCACTCCCGGTAAGGTGCGGTGCCTCGACCACGTCGTGCCCCGCGTGCGCTTCGGACGCAATTCGTACCGCAACCTGGTTTCCTGCTGTATCGAATGCAACACGCGCAAGGGCGACTGTCCCGCCTCGGATTTTCTCCGCACGCTCTACCGCCAGGGCCGCCTGACGCACGCCGAACTCGACGCACGCCTTCGCGCCTTGAAGGACCTCGCCGCAGGCAAGCTCCGCCCTCCATTGGTGGCGGGTCTTTAGACCAGGTCCGGAATGTTATAATTAACTACCGTTTGGCGGGAGAAGCCGATGCCTAGATACGAGATCATCATCTACTGGAGCCAAGCTGACGAAGCGTTTATCGCCGAAGTCCCCGAACTTCCCGGTTGCGCCGTCGACGGAAAGACCTACAAGGAAGCGCTCGCCAACGTGGAAATCATCATTCAGGAATGGGTCGAAACCGCCAAAGAACTCGGCCGCCCCATCCCCGCCCCGCGCGGCCGCCTCGCCTTCGCCTAAGAGTCAAAGACGGCACCCTTTGGAATACCAAATGCCAAAGAGCGCGCCAGCTGCCATCAACGGTGACGCCGACGCCCTAGTGACGTAGTGTCGTGACGGTGAAATCTTGCTGACCTGAAAGGAAGCAGCGGGGGAAGAAATCCTTGGGGGTCGAGGTTCGCGCCTCGCGTTGTGATTGCCGACAAGCTACGAAGCCATCACAACCCAACGTCGTGCTTTGTCGGCGGTTTCCAACAAAGCCGAACACGGGGTTGCGTTCCCGTGAACTCCTCACGACCCCCTTCTGGAGTTTTTATCGCTCGCCAGAAGGCCATACGACAGGATACCACAGCGCGGCTCCTCCCTGAATATCAGACCGAAAGCAGGAGGAACTGGAGAATGAGCGAAGAGTTCGTTACCCCGAAACAGGTCGCTGAGGCCACTGTGACTGCTCTCACCCTGACTCCCGAAACTTCCGTGATATGTTTGGATATATGGGGTCGAAACTGTCTTCTGAAAAAGCAATTAAGTTGCTGGACTACCGTGGCGAAAAGGAACTCGCTAGAACGCTGAGACGTTGCTGGCTCGAACTGGATGTTCATAACGTCGGCTCATTCGCTGACGAGTTTGTTGCGACGGTTCAAGTCCACGCGCCGTTGAAGGAGTACGAATCTCTCCGCAGTTCCGCTGACGACTGGAACACTCTCTTGAAGATTTTCAGAGAACTTTACGCACAGGAAAATCCTGACATCGTGGACGTAGGTTGCATCCTCGAAATCGAGGACCAGACACCAGACCAGTTGGTCGCTGTCATTGAGGAGCAAAAGAGCCTGATGATTTCCGTGGCGACGGGAGAGCGGCGCATTCAAGAGGGCAACGAAGAGTACAAAAAGCGGCGTGGTGAAATCGGAAAAATGCTCCAAGCAAAGGGCATAAAAGACCCTAACTCGTTCTTTGATTTGTGGGGTTGGTACAACAAATGGAAAAGTGGCGACCTCCCCTCTTATCAATCGAGAAGGCAATTTGTGTCCGAACTTTATGACCCACTACTCGAACGGTTGCAGCAAGATGGCTCCTCGACACCCGGTATGTTCGATGAGCCAACAGGCTGGGCCAAAGTGGACCGCACCGTGACTGAAATCCGACAACGGTTGGAACAAGCCACGACGGAAGAGCAGTTCCAAGCAGTCGGCACCTTATGCCGGGAGGCGCTCATCTCGCTGGCGCAGGCCGTATTTGATTCCGTTAAGCACCCAACGTTGGATGGCATCAAAGCAAGTCCCACTGACTTCAAACGGATGATAGAAGCATATATCGCAGTGGAGCTTGGTGGAGCGAGCAACGAAGCCTCGCGGCGGCACGCGAAGGCTGCATTCGACCTTGCCAATGATTTGCAGCACAAACGAACGGCGACCTTTCGCCATGCAGCACTGTGCGCCGAGGCGACTGTCGCTGTGATAAACCTCGTCGCGATTGTTTCCGGCCAGCGGGACCCTTGAACAGCCTGATGCAGCAAGTATCAATCTCGTGATAGGCTGCGCCAAGGAAACCGCGCTTCGATGACAACTTGGAAACGCCTCGTGCTCATCTCCGCAGGATTTGGTGCGGGATTCGCCATTTGTGCGTTCGTAATCGCGGGAGTGATTTACTGGTATTCGATTCGACCGAAGCCGTGGAACAAGAATGCCTTGAAAGCAACGTTCTCCACAATGGAGTTCGACACACGGCCACGGGAGGCGAGCTACAAGGTGGATTTCCTGTACGACGTGGAGAACACCACGGAGCAGAACTACGACTTAAATTCTTCCAACTTCACTCTCTTCGCTGTTCTCGCAGAAGGCAACACGCTCTCTAAGGAGTTCGGTCACTATCAAGCTGAGGACCCAAGGCTCGATGGCCCCGCGTTCATTCCGGCACACGGCAAAGCAAGAGTCCACGTCCTAGTCGCCTACACATATCCATCGGACTGGACCTCGGAGCAGAAGAACGACGGGAAGAAAGTCGTCACAGCGTTGAATTACCGACTTCGCGAGCTAACCGGATTCGTCGCATACGACCAGCCCAACCACTACGAGATAGATATGCCCGAGGGCTGGAGAAATTGGGACGACGTGAAAAAGAAAGACTAGCGATTGCCCACGGACGCGAGCGGGGACCGCGAGCGGGGACAGACGGGAAGTTACCCTTTCTCCGAAACCTCCACTCGTTACGAACCGGACAAATGTCAGAAAGCGTTCCGTCTGTCCCCAAGTTCCGTCCCCAAGTTCAGTCCCGTCGGTATCGGGCTCGGGTAGTATTGAATATGTTGTTCGCGGAGTAGGGTGTCCATGGCCGATCTGCCGGATATCGATGCCCCTTGGTCACAGGACCTCTCTTTTTATGGCCTGGACCGAACAATTCGATTTGCTCGTCTGAGATGCACGCCGGGGCAAGAACTGATTGGACGGGTTCTAGACTTAGAGGCCCTGGACTATGAGGCGTTAGACGCCTACGCTTTCCGGCTTACAGAGCTTGGGCTTACTTCCTCAGAACTTAGATTTCTGGCCGCCGGCATGACAGTTATCGCGCGCAAGACTGAAACTGCTTCACCAGAAGTTAAGGGGATAGTAGATAAGGCCCTTCTTCGCCTCGTTCGTTTGCTTCCGCCGGCGTTGGCTGACCAGTTTGCACGGCCATACCTTGACCATAAGCGTAAAACTCGCCGCAAGTGGGCGTATGCGACCCTGCGCGAGAAGCGGTTGTCTCGGAGAACTACGACGAAGCTCGCAAACGTTTTTCGCGAAACGGGCGATAGGGCGATCGGGCGATCCTCGGCCTCATAACCAGAACTCCTGAATGCGTTCGGCTTTTGGGGCTCGTTTCTTGATCGACAGATTAAACAGCAAGGATGAAGAGCATTGGCGAGGCCGCGTGTTGGAGTGCCTACTGACCTACGACCGTGATGAAGCTATTGCTCTTGCACCGCAGTTTCCGTGGGAGTTTACCTACGCGACAGGCCGTTCGGGAGACCTGTCGCTCTTGCCCGTTATTCAGTCCCTGTTCAAATCAAACTCGAAGAGTGGGGCCTTTGTATCGATCTATGCTTGGTGTCTCGGGAAGATTGGCGCTCGCGAAGAAATTGATGTTCTGGAACGCTTCATCCAAAAGAAAAGCTAGTTAGGCGCCAGGACGCAGGCGGGTGGCAGGCCTTCGGCCACTGGGCCGACCATCGACAGCGAAGAGCAGTGGCGAGTGACCCCTCGAAGCTCGGGGTAAACGAGTGACGAGAAAACGAAAAGCGGATTCCTAGCCACTCACCTGCGGGGCGGTTTCTGAAGGGGACGACAACGCCGGGTAAATCGAAGGGTGCGCCACCCTACCGGTCTAAAGACCGGCCACTACAGCTTGGCTGCACGCCCGCTAACGTACGGTGCCTCGACCACGTTGTGCCACGCGTGCGCTTCGGGCGCAATTCCTACCGCAACCTGGTTTCCTGCTGTATCGAATGCAACACGCGCAAGGGTGACCGTCCGGCGCCGGATTTTCTGCGCACGCTCTACCGCCAGGGCCGCCTGACCCCCGCCGAACTCGACGCACGCCTCCGCGCCCTGAAAGACCTCGCCGCCGGCAAGCTCCGCCCTCCGTTGGTGGCGGGTCTTTAGACCCGTGCTTTTCTCTTCTCGCTTTCTTCCTTGGCGGTTCCGCGCTTCTCGCACCGGTCTAAAGACCGGCCACTACAATCCCTCACCGCGACGGTACGCTTTGCTGTAAATTACTGCATGGTATGCCTCTCCATCGCCGAGTCGCTCGTCTTTCGCCGCAAAACTATTTCGGGCGTCAGGCGTATTTCGTCACCATCTGCTGCGACCGCCGCGCCCCTTTTCTCCGAAACCCAGCCACGGCTCAAGGCGTCCTTGCTCTGCTGCTGCAATGCGCCGCCACACACTCGTTCCTGCTGCATGCTTATTGCTTGATGCCGGACCATTCTCACGTTCTTGCCGAGGGCCTTCACGACCGCTCGGACTTGCGCGAATTCATCCGCGTCTTCAAACAACGCTCCGCCTTTGCGTTTCGCAAATCTCACTGCCGCCGCCTCTGGGAAATGAGTTATTACGACCATATTCTCCGGCCCTCGGACGGGATCGAGGATGTCGCCTGCTACATCTGGTGGAATCCCGTCCGCAAGCAACGTTGCGCGCGTCCGCAAGAATTTCCTTTCTCCGGTAGCCAGACCATCGATTGGATCAAACGTTCCTCCGCAGTTCCATCCTGGTCCGCTCCGTGGAAAACTCCTGGCTCCGTGTAGTGACGGGTCTTCAGACCCGTGCTTTTCTCTTTTTCGTTTTCTTCCTTGGCGTTTCCGCGCTTCTCGTACCGGTCTAAAGACCGGCCACTACAAGGAAGATCTCACGGCACGCAGGGCTCCGCCCCCAGCTCCCGTCCGCCTAAGGGCACGGCATCGAAGATTCCGGGCAGCAGCCGGAATGCGTGGCCTCTCTTCGTTTCGCTTGTAGCGCCGTCCAGTTCGCGTATCTTTGCTATAATGCCCTGCGAAGGAACCTCCGATGAAGCGGCAAGAGCACCTCGCGGAAGTCGAGGAAGTGGCCATTCGGGTTCGCGTCGAGAATCTGAAGAATGGCCGCTATTTGGGTACCAGCCCGGATGTTCCGGGATTGGTGGCTGAAGGCCGCAGCGTAGCGGAAGCGGTCGAAATCGCTCAAGGCCTCGCCAGAAAAATCGTGGAATCCTGCCGGGAACACGGCGATCCGGTCCCCCCTGTGTTCCGGAGCAAGGTTCGGTCGAAGCGCGAATTCCGCGTTCCTGTTTCTGTCTCTTAAATAATGGGACGCCTCGCAGGATTTTCCTACAGGGAAGTGCCCGCCGTCTCAGAACGTTTGGTTTCCAATTCGACCGTGCCGGTGCCGGCAGCCACGAAGTCTGGCGCCATCCCCAAACGGGGAGAAAGGTCACGCTTCCGCACCATTCCGGAGACATGGCGGAGGGTACGCTACGCGCGATTCTCCGCGAAGCGGGAATTAACGTAAGCGACTTCCTCAAAGCTTGAGCTGCGACAGTGTTCTCGTTGCTCGCCACTTCCTCAGGAGAAAACGTCCCGTCTGTCCCCGTCGCTCGTCCCCGTCGCTCGGTCTACGGAGACGATAAGTCTCTTCGTTACCGCCCTAAGGCAAGTCCGGACTCCACAATTCGTACCATCTTCCCTCGTAATCGAATTCGATTCGCATCCCTGTCCCGGGCCTGCGGAGCGCGAAGTATAAGACGCTCTTGCTTTGGTCGATATGGCATCCATGACGCATCAGTATTTTCGCCAGTTCAGACGGTGGCGTAGGAACGGTCGTTCGGTTCTCTGAACCATTAATTGGGTGTCCATTAAGTTCTGCCTCCCATCGAACGCCAGGCCAGCCAAATCCGCGGCTGACGTACGGTTTCTTACGAATTATCTTGAAATTACGGTCGGACAGCATGTGCGCAAACTCAAGCGCCGCGGAGCGGTGGGTATACATAATCTCGTTCTCCTTTTTTTGGAACTGCCTAGGCCCTGATTGGCGGTTCTTTTAAGGAGGTGAGATTCTGCCTTCTGAAGGGTAATTGCTGAGGTTTTCTCGTTGGCTCTAATGGCCCTGTTGTGATCTCAGCGTGGTGCCCATTTACGCGCAGTCACCGTTTGTTCCCAGACCGCTGCGTCCATTGTAGCACGGTGGCGAGAGGGAACAAGGAGCCGGGCCCTTCGAGGCTCAGGGTAGACTAAAGCCCGGCCTCTACAAAACCTTGGAAGAAGGCTACAGGTTCGCGCCGAAAGCCAGCAGACGGCCATCGCAATCCTTCACGACGAACTCCCGCTTGTGCCATGGCATGTTGCCGAGTCCCCGAGCGAATTCTACGCCTTGGGCGGCGTACTCGGCATAAAGTGCGTCGGCATCTTCCACGAAGAGGTACGCGTCGAGCAATTCGTCCTGGTATTTGTCCGGATTGGCTGTGGGCGGCTGGGCGCAGCGGAAATGAATCACCTGCTGGTCGCGCGCCACGATGGCGTAGACCGGCGGATCCTGCCACGTCCCCAGACATGCGAAACCAAGCTTGGCTGTGTAATAGGCGAGCGTTGCGGGAATGTCCATGGTGAAGAACACAGGCGCAATCTGACGGACCATGGGCCGAGTCTACCCCAGATGGCGGGGGGAGCTCCTTTAACCTAACTAGGGAGGGTGCTGTGAATACACCCCTGGCGTGTATGTTCAACCGCACGGCTGGTCTTTAGCACGTAATCCTGTTTCTTAAGAATTTTGTACGCTTTGCCGAGCTGGGGCGCAGCGTGCTGCGCCCCTACAAGGGAGAGCTGCGACAATTTGTACGCTTTGCTGAGCTGGGGCGCAGCATGCTGCGCCCCTACGGTTAGTCGGCTCCGACGCGGGCTTCCTGGGTTTCTTCCACGATGCGGCCGTCGAAGAGGTGGATGGTGCGCTCGGCGAAATTCGCGTAGCGCTGGTCGTGCGTGACCATGCAGATGGTGGCGCCGTTGCGGTGCAAGTCGCGCAGCAGCTCCATTACCGCTTCGCCGTTTTTGGAGTCCAAGTTTCCCGTGGGCTCGTCGGCCATCAGGATGAGTGGATCGCCGACCAATGCGCGGGCCACCGCGACACGTTGCTGCTGACCTCCAGAGAGCTGCGAGGGGTAGTGGCGCAGGCGGTGGGCCATGCCGACGCGCTCCAGGGCATTCTGCACTTTTTGCTTGCGCTCGCTGGAGCTGGTGCCGCGATAGGTGAGCGGCAGCTCGACGTTTTCGTACACGGTGAGATCGCCGATCAGGTTGAAAGCCTGAAAGATGAAGCCGATCTCGCGATTGCGAATGCGTGTGCGCTCGCTGATGGTGAGCTTGGCGACGGGCTGGCCGTTGAGCCAATAGTTGCCGTCGGTCGGAGAATCGAGCAAGCCGAGAATGGACAGCAGCGTCGACTTGCCGCAGCCGGAGGGCCCGGCAATGGAGATGTACGTTCCTTTCTTGATCTCGAGATGAAT
>DATFVD010000635.1:0-46027 GCA_035260505.1 Terriglobales bacterium | reverse complement strand
ATAAAGTAATATACTGTCTAATACCCATCCAGTAAACATCCACAAATGGAGTTAAAACCGCACGAATTCGGAGGCCCCTCCGAGACGCGTTTCCCGTCAAATAAAAAACCCTCTCCACAATACTGAGAGGGTTTGCGAACTGGTTGGAGAAATTTATGCTGCGCGCACGACGTTGCCCGCCTGGAAGCCCTTCGGGCCTTTGAGCAGATCGAACTCGACAGTCTCGCCTTCATTCAGCGAGCGGTAGCCGTTCTCCTGGATGGCCGAGAAATGCACGAACACATCCTCGCCGGTGGAGCGCTGGATGAATCCGTATCCCTTCGCCCCGTTGAACCACTTCACAGTACCCTTCTCTCTCACAAAGAAACTCCTTTCGACTCGCTAAGAATTATTCTTTCCGTCTCTTTCTCTGTTTGTCCTGGTGTTCCGGAAACCCGATACAGAAAACCCGGTACAAACACCCCCTCAAAGTGACGGTAAGAATTTTGCTTGGCGTCGCCGTGGACGAGCAATGACGCACCAACAGAAACGGCTCCCCTGCATTCTGTCGAGGGGTTTGCCCGCGACGAAATGCGGTGGAGCCGCGAAGACGAAGGCGCGATATCGGACGCTGACACAGAAACGTCAATCCTGCTACTCATTCGCCAACCGGTCCGGTTGACGAAGCTCCAGATAATAGCAGGAAGATTCCGATTGGCAAGAACGAAATTACTGGCACGCGGCTGAAAACAAGCATGATCCGTGGCTCAATCAGACCCGAAGCGCGCCCGGCCCGCGCCCGCCGCGCCTCGACGGCAAGACGTAAGTATTTGATAATATTTGAGAAACCAGTGTCGTCGATCACTCCCATTGAGCTTTCCGGCAAGAAGGGCGCGGCTGAGCATCGTGCCGCTCCAGCCGAAGGCGTCCTGCGCTCCACCGCACGCTATCTGCTTCGGACCGATGTGCACACCTTTGCGTTTTCCGTCGCCGCCAACTTCATTCTGTCCTTCTTCCCGTTCCTGCTGTTGCTGATGACATTGATCCGATACGTCATTCGTTCCCAGGTGATGTACGGTGTTGTCGAGAATCTGTTGCGCGACTATCTTCCGACTGGCCAGGAATTTGTGATCCGGAACCTGAATGCGCTGGTCGGCGCGCACCATCGGGCGCAAGTGTTCTCACTGGCCATGCTGCTGATTACCTCCACCGGAATTTTTCTGCCGCTCGAAGTTGCGCTGAATCGCGTCTGGAGATTTCGCAACAATCGCTCTTACCTGCGAAATCAGTTGATGTCGCTCGGTCTGGTCTTTGCCTGCGGATCGCTCGCCCTGCTCTCGGTAGGATTGACCGCCGGCAACGTAGCCATCTTGAAGAATGCGCTACACGGCTATGGCGGCTGGTATGTGCAAGTGGTGGACTTTGTGATCATGAAGATCTCTTCGATCGGAGCCAGCATCGCCATCTTCTTCCTCGTCTACTGGGCGCTGCCGAACGGCAAAGTGCCGGCCCAGGGAGTCCTGCCGGCGGCGGTGATCATGGGATTGCTCTCCGAGGCGCTGAAGTACGCTTATATCTTCGCCCTGCCCCGGCTGAATTTTGCGGAAGTGTACGGACCGTTCGCCATCTCGGTCAGCCTGATGTTCTGGGCGTTCCTGTCGGGAATGCTCTTGCTGACGGGAGCCCATCTCTCGGCGCGAAAGCATTTGCTGGGCTGAACCTTGATCTTGATGAAGCGCGCGTGAGGTGCTTCCTCACATCAACTTCGCTAGTGCGCCGTTTCGGTGAAGTTCGCGGGATTGGCTACTCCAGCGGCGGTGGCCGTGATGTTGACAGTTCCAAGGGACGACGGGAGCGTATAGATCTGGATCACCGTTCCAGAGGCGCTGGTCAAACCGGGATTGGGGTTAGAGAAAGCGCCCCCGGCGCTGCCGTCGCTAAAACTAACGCTGACGCCAGAAACTGGATTGCCGTACTGGTCGGCGACGCGCACGGTCAGCGCCACGGGCAATCGGGTTCCCGCCTTAGCGAACTGATTGTTACCGCGGGTGATGACGATGCTGGCAGCGGGTCCAGCGACGCAGTGCTCGGTGAAGGCAATGTTGCTGATTCCCGGCGTTGAGGCGGTAATCGTGACCTTACGCGCACTCGAGCCCGTCGTATATTGCGCTGTGGCAGACCCAACTGCATTGGTGACGACCGAATTGGCAGCGAAAGTCCCACCCGCGCCGTTGTCAGTGAGATTCACGGTCACTCCTGGTACGCCAAAACCGTTCGCATCAAGTACCTTCAGCACTAACGGCGCCGGAAGGGGAGTAACGGGAGGCGCTGATTGGAAGTTTCCGGAAGTAACAAGCATTCGCGACGGAGGACCAACAGCACTCGTTTCGCTGAACGTAGCGCTGATGAAACCCAAACTGGAACAAGTGATTGTCACGGCGCGCGGCGTGGAAGGCAGCCGGTAACTAAAAGTCACCGTTCCCGTCGCATCCGTCGTCTCCGGTTGGGTTGGGGTGAACACTCCTCCTGCTCCGCCGTCCCTGCAGGTCACAACTGCGCTGGCTAGCGGCTTCGATGTGTAGGTATCGGTGGCGACCACACTCAGAGCTACCGGTAAAACCGTTTTCTCCATAGCTGTCTGGTGATTGCCCGTTGCCACCGAGAGGTTCGGCAGCAGTCCGTACGCCTCAAGAGCGGCGATTCCGCCGATGTACACCCTGCCGTTCGAAATGGTTGGAGTTACGAAGCGTGCGACGGGAACCGATTTGTCCCGTGCCAGCAGCGCCTGCGAGCTATCGTAGAGCTTGCTCGCGAGGTTGGTTGGATCGAAGGCGAAGAGGGTGGCGGGGTTGGTATGCCGGATCGCCCAAAGGATTCCATTGCTGTTTCCATTCGCTGTAATCGAGGTCGAAGCCGGCCCCGCACCGCCAAAGAAGACAGTGGTTTGAGAAACCGGCTGCTGCGTGAGCAGTCCGTTGACCAAAGAGTACTGCTTGATATAGTCGTCATCTCCGGCCATGTACAAGTTATTGTTCCAGTACGAAGGTACGCCGGCGACTTCAGTCGCGACTGCACCAGAAATGGACTGGACGACGTTGTCAGCATCCGCGCCGAACTTCCCCATATCATCGCGATTGATCAGGTAAAGTACGCCCTCCTTCCCTGCTACTACCAGTAAGTGTGGGTAGGTACCGGGTTGGTCCGGAAGAACCAGCGGTCCGGACGAACCCAGATCCAGATCCAGTTGCCGGAGTTGCAGTTGGTTATATGGAGTGAAGAAGTCCAGCACGTTCAATGCACTCCCGTTCCAGCCCAACTTGAGGACACTGTCGCTAAAGTCGTTAGATCCCTGGGGACCGTCAAAGTCCCCGTTTGCCGTGGCCAGGTAGATGTAGCCGTCTGCATCCGCCGCGGGGCCGCTTCCGCCCTGCCAGATCGAACCCTGTTTCCCGTTGGGAGTTACCAGGAACACAGACTGCTGTTGCAGCGTTTGCGAGTTGTAGGCAAAGAGCCAGCCACTATAGGCGTATACGTCGCAACCGTTGCCCCCAAAGCTAACGTAGATTACACCGTTTTGCAGCAAGAGCGCGGGGCGCTGCATTTGGACGATCGGATTGAAAGTTCCCGATCCGTTGGTGGACGGTGCCGTGCCCGCAATGATCACCGGCCCTCCCAACAGCTCGTTGCCGGTGGTGATGTCCAGGGCATGCAGACTGAAATTGCGGACCGAACCGGTCAATGTCTTGGCCACGACATAAAGCGTGGTCTTGCCCGGATCGATCACCGGGGTGCTCATGATCCCGATTTCGGTGTAGTGTGTCCCAGTGCAACCATAGTCGGAGATGGGATCAGATGTCCCGCCATTATTCAGGCTCACCGACCATAGCGGAGAGGCGCTACTACCCTGGGTGCTATCGGCATCAAAAGCGTATACGGTGTTGTGCTGCGTCGCGACGTACACCACGTTGTGCATCTGGCCGTCGTTCATCAAGACATTGCTGGCATAAAGCGGTTGCCCGACGATGATGCCGTCCACAGCATGGGTGAAAAGCCTTCCGAATTTACTTACGGTGACGTTGGCCGGCGTCAGCAGAGTCTCATTCGCATTCAGGCCCGACCGCTTATTGTCGTTGTGCTGGGTCAGAACATCGTTCTGTCCCCAAGCCGCAGACAATCCCAGGCAGAGCATGAAGGAAACAAGGGCTAACCTTGGGACCAGCCGTGGGCGTAGGGACTGGCTTACGCTTCGATGATTCAACAAGGATGCACGCTGATTTTGCGACAGGGCAGCGACAATTCGGCCAGGCATTGTATTCCCTCACCACACGGAGATCGTCTTTCGAAAAAATCGCCGGTGAGCGAATTCCTCGAGAGCACGCACACTTTTCACAGCAACTTGGCAGTTGGGCCAAACAGCAGATTAATGGGGGAAGGAAGTCCGACGAACAGAGCTCATTTTTCCATACCAACGGCCGAACGGCAACTACGAAATCGTAATTCTTTCAAGACTGGGCGGTAACCGCTGAAACCCGTTACGAACGTGGGGTGTCGCTACTATCCATCATAGTTTCCATCGAGTTGCGGATTCCGGAAAGCTTTTTTCCACAAAACCGAAGACCCGGCTGGGCCGGACGCGAAAGATCGGTTCTCCCATGCTCCGGGGATCCATCTTGTATTTTTTCTTGTAGGCAATCGCGACGCGCTCCTGCTCCGCTGCATCCTCGGCTTGAGTCGCCAGTCCCTCCACGATCACAGCTTCTTCGCCATCGTCGTTTGCGATTGTGCATGCCGGATTGGCTGCGAGGTTTTGGCCCTTCCGGGATTTGCGTCCGGTCGAGAAGAAAAAAGCGTCGTCCAGCCACACTCCCCAGACCGGCATCACATGGGGTCGTTCTTTACCTGCGTGAGGCCCCGCGTGAATCGTGGCCAGCCAGAACGTCCGGCATTTATTCATTTTCCGAGCAACCCAAACCCAGGGGAGCAGGCCCTTGCCGTCTTTAGCTCCGACAATGCCATAGCCGGGCGCAAACGGACGGTCCGCCTTAGGTTGCGACTTCGCAGTCGTCGACGATCGCGACGACGATCGCTTCGGAGGACGCGCCGGCATATAAGAGCCTCCTTGACCCGTGTGTCGCGGGCGCCCCGCCCGCGTCACACTAAGTCTTCTTCAAGTCTTGCACCGCACGGTAGGCGTGATCGATGGCGGAGTCGGTGTAAGCGTATGCGCCGGCGTCCGAGTTCGCGATTGCCAGCCGCCCGAACGGTTTGCGCGCCACTTCGCACGGCGTCTCGCCGCCTTCCAGCCAGAACTGGTCGGCCAGTGAATTATATTCATACGCGTAACCGTGCGGCCAGCGGTTGACCGTGATTTCCAGGATGTCGCGCGCGGGATCGAACCCGCCCGGACCCAGTATCCGCGCCAGTTGCTCGCGAATATTGCGCTCATAGCTTTCGAACGTGGTGCTATAGAGCTGGATGCGCCCCAGCTTATGTTGCTCGCGCGCCGGGTGTCCCGGCTGGCAGGCTGCCTTCATCATGTGCACCACGATCGGCTCGTCCGGATTCTTCGTACATTCATAGCCGCCGATGCTGACCGGAAGATCCAGGCTCACGCTGGTGTGGTACATGCCGGGCGAATAAATCGTACTCGCGCCCAGCTTCTGGAAGGCGTTCCAGTTGCGCACCAGCACATTGTTGTAGAGCAGCGGAACTTTCTGCGCAGAAGCGAGCGCTACTTTCTGCGCGTCTGGCAATTCCTGCGCGATGTACGGAATCACCACATGCCAGCACGCCAGAATGCAGTTCGCGGCGCGCACCGTCTTCAGCTTCTTTTCGGTGAAGTAGCTGACCTCCACTTCCTTCGCTGAGGCTGGATCGCCCCGGTGGTTCACCTTGACCACGGTGCTGTTCAGCCGGATGCGCGTCGAGGAAGAGGGCTCGTCGAGCTTCGAGTAAACGGCGTTCGCCAGCACCACGTCAGTGGCCGAGCTTCCTGGAATCGCGGCCGGGATCAGCTTGCGCACCAGCATCCGGGCGATCGAAGCGTTGCCGTCGGGAAAGTGAAAGAAGTATCTTTCCGCTTCGTTGCTGTGAATGGCGTCGCGGTTCATCCCCTTGCCGGGTGTGGGATCAAGTTTGAGGCCCTTGAATCCCGGCAATTCGAGGCCCCACGCGTCTTGTGCGGGGACCGCATCGATGCCCACGCCGAACAGCGGGTGCGGGAAGGCCTGGAACAATTTCACGATCTCGTCGCTCACGCCGGCGATGTCGGTCAGGTATTTCGCATAGCTCATGCGAGCCAAGCGTGCTTTTTTTTCATCGGAGGTCAGCCCGGGAAAATAATCTTTCTCCTCAGTACGCAGACGCTGAAAATCTTCCTTGGCTTTCGGCGATAGCGGAGCTTCTTGCAGAAATTCCCGCAAACCCGCTGCGCCGCCCGCATCGTTGACGCCGCTCTCATCCCACCCGGTATGAACCGCGTTCGTGACCAGCTTGTCGGTCCCAAAGGTTTCCTTATCGAAGAAAATGCGGGGCTTCAGACTCAGCGAACGGTAGAGATCCTTGCTCACGTACTTGTGATACGAAGGCACATCAATACCGAGTTCTTCGATCAGAGACTTCGCGACCGCGCTATAAGGCCAAGGGCTTTCGATGGAATATGTGCCGCCGAATCCCAGAATCGTGCGGCTGCCCGCACGGAATTCGTTGCGCTTGGCGTGTCCGCCGAAGTCATCGTGGTTTTCAAGAATCAGGACGCGCGCTTTGTCGCCCGCAGCCTTGCGGAAATAATGCGCCGCGGCGAGGCCGCTGATGCCCCCGCCCACGATCACCAGATCGTAGAATTCGCCCGTGTCCACAGCCTTGGGAGCGTCGTCCCAGAAGGCGCCGTCGCGGACTTTGTGCATGGTTTCGAACGCCCCGGCATGACTTCCACGCAGGCCGGTCTTGGCGGGAGGATAGTAACCTGGAACGTCCTGGGCTTCTGATTGCAGATCGGCGGCTGCGGCAGCCCACATTTCAGGCGGGATTACGGCCGCTCCAGCGGTCAGTGCGATTCCGTTGAGAAAATCGCGGCGCGTGATTTTCGCGCCCATCCCCAGTGCCCGGTCCCGTGCGTTTTTTGCAGATGGCCTAAATTCGTCTGACACAAAACCCTCCGGCGAGGCAGTGTAACATTTCCAGCGCCACCGACCGATTGCTGAACAAGCCGTGGCGTCGCGCCGCCCTTACCCTCAGCGGCTAAAGCAGTCTACGACGACAAGGCGCTTATCGCAGCGGTGAACCGCTGTGCCACCCCGCAGCAAAGGCAAGATCAAGTTTTTTCAGCGACCTGCTAATGGCCCGTCCCGCCACCGTTGCCGTCGTCGTTGCCGTGGTCGTTTCCGACGTCGTTCCCGCGAAGACTGGCCGCTTCCAGCCCGGACTGCGCCGTCGCTTCCAGTACCTCTACCCAAAACGAAGTATTCGGATCGACCGCGGCCACCCCGATCTGACCTGCCGCGGGAGTATCCTCTCCCCCTACCCACGCGACTCGAAACTCCTCCTTCTTGTGCAAGCGAGCAAGAGAAATTCTGTCGCCGAGCCCAAGCATTCCGTGGATACCATCTAACAGCGCTCCGCGCCGGCTGATATTGACAGTGATGACTCTTTGATTCAGAGGACGACCACTGACGTCGGTCCCAGTAAGCAACACCGGCAACGCCAGATCGATTCGCGGGTCGCGGCGCTTGCCGAGCCGCTGCGCGCGCAGATCGCTCAGAAACTGCTCCATAGTCAGCGACGCTCCAGATCGAACCAGCTCCAGGAGCGGATCGGGCGATTCGGTATCTCGCGCGGCGTCGGGCGTGGGATTCGGCGCCGCGTGCTCGCCTTCTTTCCGAGCTTCTTTGCGATCTTCTTTCCGCCCGACGAAAATTCGCGGAACCTCGCGATTGTTCACCAGCCGGCCGATCAGTTCCGCCGCACGCGCCCGCTGATCGTGCGCTTGTACTGGCGTGAACTCGACTCCCATTCCCGTTTGCGCATGTGACACTCGCACTACTCCCTCCAGCAGACACTCCGCGTTCGACTCACGAATACTCAACACCACCGGAGTATCGGTGGGAAACGGCGCAGCCGTCTCCAGGTAGCAAGCGCCAGCGCTGATGTCGGTCAGGCGCCAGCGTCGCGATCGAGCTGGCTTCGCGGCCGCGCTCAGCTCATGATTTAACCGCGGCTGCTCTGCCGCAGGCGATGGGATCTCTTCGATCTTCCAATCCGTAGGTGCGTACTCGATTCCCCAGAAGTTGCCGGGGACGTCGAGTTCCAGGCCCACCAGCCAGGTCTCGGGATCACCGCCCAGCGGAACCACCTCCGCCACTCGCGCCGTGGTGTGTCGTTTTGCCGAAACGATTTCCAGCCGGACCTGAATGCCTTGCGCGAGCACGCGTGGAACGATCAGCCCGCATCCGTGCGCGTTCACCAGGGTGGTATTGCACTGCTCGGAATATGTCACGGCGGCATTGAGGCTGGTCACGAGCACCGGAACCTCCAGTGGCAGCCGCGTGCTGCGCCGTATGGCATGCTGTGCATTTCCCGAAAGGCCCATAGGGTTAGCAGGCAAAAGATTCTTCGGCCTGAAAGTGTCGATGTGAAAGCCAGTGCCGTCGACTCCGGCAACAATTGTCCACGGACCATGCTAGATCACAGGAAAGATCAGGGCACGAAATTTCGCCGCTGGGTTTCGAGTTAGACACTAGGGAAACTCTGATTAAGTTGGTTGTGGGGATAGAGGAGCGCCCAACGTTTTCCGTAGAGACGCGGCTTGCCGCGAGTCTGGCCGCAGCAGAGACGGAGCGAGCCCAGTCTCTACAGTCGAACCTGGACAGCTATCCAATCTTGATCACCGTCTCGGCAGCCGGAAAGGCGATCTTGTGACTGCCGTCACAGAAAGGCTTGTTGGCGGAAGCGCCGCAGCGGCAGAGGGAAAACGCCGTCTTGCCCGTCAGATCATATTTGTTGCCGTCGGCGTCCACCATCTCGACGACGCCATTGGGATCGTCTACGCGCAAAGGACCGTTCTTGCGCACCGTAATCGTGACTTGCGACATGGAACCTCCGGTGAAGATGACTAGCTTTCAAACTATCGCACAAGAGGAGAAGTTGCCACCAGCCAATAACCAACGCAGGGGGCTACTTTGGGAAGACCATGAAACCCGCTATACCCACAAAGAAAGCCAGTAGAGAAAAGTAGTAGGCCCAATAGTTTTGATCTTGTCCATACAGGGCACAGTATTCTCGCACCAGTTGTCTCGACAATGGACGAAGTGACTTACCTGAGCGGTTATAAACCAGCCGTTTCATGGCGTTGCTGGCTCCGCATGCGAAGACAATTCCGATCATTGCTACCACAAAACAGATTGTGGATACTTCACTCACGCTGCTCTTTCCGTCCTCTGCTCGTCGTAAGAATCAAAGTAGCCCACTACCATAACGAATTCAATGCTGGCACAAGCCGTCGTTTCGTGCCATTGAGACTTCCGAGAACTGAGAACTGAGAACTGAGAACCGGGAACTCCTCACTACCGCCACCGGTCCACCGCTCCCCACCACAGCATCTTCATCCATTCATCAAACGTGACTTTTGCCCATTCGCGGTTCGTCCACCAGGCTTCGCCGAATTCCGCCCGATTGCGAGCCGCGGCCACGTTGAACTGGTATTGCGGCAGGCGATGGCGGAAGATCATCAAGGCGCGGCGGGTGTGATAGTCGGAGGTCACGATCAGCACCCGATGCGGGGCCAGTGACTGCAAGCATCGGCTTACATCGTCGGCCTCAGCAATGGTCGAATATCCGGTGATCGGGCATACCGAGACGCGGGTCGCTTCGGCCAGACTGTTCACGTATCTCTGGACAATCTCGACGAGGGGCTGATCGTAGATTACATCTCGTGTCTCGGCATCCAGAAGCAAGCGCGGCGCCATTCCCTGGCGCAGCATTTCCAGACCCCGGACCGGGCGTACTTTCGTGTCTCCAGCCAGCACCACGATGACATCGGATTTTTCAGGGTGGTCCACCACCAGAAAGCGCGCCGCCCGGCTCGCGAGCGCAGCCAGGATAGCGACCAGGAACAACAGGATCAGGAGTCGGGAGAATCGCATTGGAAGCCCATGTTACTGCACTCCGCATATTACTAAGGACACCACTATGCGGGCGAATTCGATTACGGCAGTAATCAAGACCGCGATCCAGCGCGCAAAAATCGCATGAAAATCGTATGACGACCGCAGCTTCCGCGGCCCAAGCGCAACTTCCAATGCTAGAATTATTTTTTTGCCATATATGGATACTCAACTCACATCTTCTTCCCTGTTTACCGACTTAAAGAGCCGCATCGAGACGCGCAAGGCTCGAGTCGGAATCATTGGCCTGGGCTATGTCGGATTGCCGCTGGCCCTGCTTTACAGTGAGCAGAAATTTCCTGTCACCGGTTTTGATATCGATCAGCGCAAGATCGATACCCTCGCCAGCGGCGGCACTTACATTTTCCGCATCACGCCCGAGGAAATCGCCGCAGCCAAGTCGAACGGCTTTAAAGCCACGGCCGATTATTCGGAGATCACCGCCATGGACGCGATCATTATCTGCGTCCCCACGCCGCTCAACGAATATCACGAGCCCGACCTCAGCTACATTACCAACACCGCTCACGCCGTCGCACCCTATCTGCGCGCCGGTCAGATCGTCATCCTGGAGAGCACAACCTATCCCGGCACCACCGAAGAAGTCCTGATTCCGATTCTCGAACAGGAGAACAAGGCTGGCTTGAAAGCTTGCCGCAAGGGCGCGTCCGGCGACAACGATATCTGGGTCGCGTTCTCGCCGGAGCGCGAGGATCCCGGCAACACCCAGGTGGCTCGTCACGATATTCCTAAAGTGATTGGCGGACTCGATCCGCAGGCCAGCGAAATCGCGGCTGCGCTTTATGGCGCCATCTTTCGCCGCACGGTTCTCGTTTCGTCGCCCGCCGCCGCGGAGATGACTAAGTTGCTGGAAAACATCTACCGCTGCGTCAACATTGCGCTGGTCAACGAGCTCAAAATGCTTTGCCTGCGCATGGACCTCAACATCTGGGAGATCATCGACGCCGCCGCCACCAAGCCTTTCGGCTTCCATCCGTTTTATCCCGGGCCGGGTCTCGGCGGACACTGCATTCCGGTCGATCCGTTCTATCTTTCCTGGAAAGCGAAAGAGTTCGACTTCCGTACTCGCTTCATCGAACTGGCCGGCGAAATCAACGTGGCCATGCCCTACAACGTGATCGCGTCCACCATCTCCGCGCTCAACCGTCAGAAGAAGGCGATCAACGGATCCAAAATTCTGGTTCTTGGAGTTGCCTATAAGCGGGATATTGACGACCTGCGCGAGTCGCCCGCTCTCACCATCATCGAGCTGCTGCAAAAGGAGGGCGCGGTGGTCGGCTATAACGACCCCTACTTCCCCTTCGTCGGCCGCGGCCGGAAGTACGATCTGCAGATGAAATGCACGTCGCTCGACAATCTTGGCCAATACGATTGCGTGCTCATCGTCACCGATCACTCCGACTACGACTACAAGAAGATTGTCAGCGAAGCCAAGCTGGTGGTGGATTCGCGCAACGCCACGCGCGGCATTAAGAGTGACAAGATCGTGCACTGCTAGCAGGTAGCTGTCAGCTCTCGGCTCAGCCGTCAGTTAAATCTTTTCCTGCGATGGCGGCCTTTTGTGTCGAACCGCAGGGGTCGAAACCCGCAGCCGTGTGCTAGTATGTCGCGTTGAGGCCGGGGCAGCGTCCGCATCGCACGCTGCGTCCATACGGGTGCGCCGATGAAAGATACGCTCGGAATCTTGCTCGCCGGGGGCGCAGGCGAGCGCCTCTATCCGCTCACCCGCGACCGCGCCAAGCCGGCAGTGACTTTCGGCGGCATCTACCGCATCATCGACATCACGCTTTCCAACTGCGTCAACTCCGGCCTGCGTCGCGTCTATATCCTCACGCAATACAAGGCTCTCTCGCTGAATCGTCAGATCCGCGAAGGCTGGAACATTTTTGGCCGTGAAATCGGCGAGTTCATCGAAATC
This sequence comes from Terriglobales bacterium, assembly GCA_035260505.1. Taxonomy (GTDB): domain Bacteria; phylum Acidobacteriota; class Terriglobia; order Terriglobales; family Acidobacteriaceae; genus Acidiflorens. Next base: position 33,949 of record DATFVD010000635.1, on the reverse strand, counting down.
CTGCCACCCATGAAGCGGGTCAGCGAGAACTGGTACATGGGGACCGCCGACGCGGTCTATCAGAACATCTATTCCATCGGTTCCGAGCAGCCCAAATACGTGATCATCCTCTCCGGCGACCACATTTACAAAATGAATTATGGACGCATGCTTAAGCAGCACAAGGATGCCGCCGCCGACGTCACGGTCGCTACATTGACGACCGACCCGGAGGAATGCCGCCATTTTGGCGTCGTCGACATCGACCGCGATCATCGCATCATCGGCTTCCTGGAAAAACCAAAACAGACCGATATTCGATCGCCGTACGATCCAACAAAAATTTCAGCATCGATGGGCATCTATATCTTCAACACCGACGTGCTCATTCCCGTGCTGCTCAAAGACGCCGAGGATCCCGATTCCAGTCACGATTTCGGCAAGAATATTCTGCCCAAGATGTTGGGGGATTACCGCGTCTTCTCGTTCAATTTTGTCGATGAAAACAAAAAAGAAGCTCTCTACTGGCGCGACGTGGGCACGCTCGAAGCTTATTACGAAGCCAACATGGACCTGGTCTCAGTCAATCCAGTTTTCAATCTTTACGACGACCAATGGCCCATCCGGACTCATCAGCGGCAATACCCGCCGGCAAAATTCGTGTTTGCCGAAAGCGGACGCATGGGCCACGCCGTGGATTCGCTGATTTCTTCCGGATGCATCATTTCCGGCGGCTTCGTCCAGAATTGCGTGGTGTCTCCGGATGTGCGTGTCAACTCCTATACTGAAATCGAAAACAGTATTTTGTTTTCGCACGTGAACGTGGGACGCAGTTGCCGCATCCGCAAAGCCATCGTCGAGCGGGACGTGCACATTCCCGAAGGAACCACCATCGGCTACGATACCGAAGCCGACCGCGAGCGCTACTTCGTTACCGACAGCGGTATCACGGTTGTGACTCGCGATTACTCTTTGTTTGAGAATCCGGTGACCGTCGACTACTTCACGAGTGAGTAGAGCAGGTCTCAGGTCTTAGGTGTCAGGTGTCAGGAAAATCTCGCGGGCATCGGATTTCTATGTTTCTCCTGAGACCTGGCACCTGAGACCTGAGACCTTTCTTATGTCCCTTCGCCGCCTTTTTAAGAAAGAAAAGCAGGAGCGCCGCATCCTGCGTCAGATCGAGCGCACCGGCGATCGATTGGAGCCCGAATATCATCGCCCAACGATCGAGTGTCCGCATCCGGAACGCTGGCGCATGTTCGATTCCATGACCGCCGAAGCCGAGGTTCTCGAGTTCCTGCGCGCCGTCGTCACTACCATCAAGCCCGAACTGGTGGTGGAGACTGGAACCTTCAGTGGCATCAGTACTCTCTGGATCGCCGAGGGACTGAAAGCCAACGGACGCGGGCGCATCATCACCTGCGAGTTCGACCATGAGATATACGAAAACGCGAAGGCGCGAATCCAATCTTCCGGACTCGCCGAGTGGATCGAACTGCGCAATGAATCAAGCCTCGAGATGAAAGTCGAAGGCACCATCGATCTGTTATTCAGCGACAGCGATATGCCCCTCCGCGAGCAGGAGATTCGCCGCTTTCTGCCGCAGATCAGCCCCTATGGCCTGATCCTGATGCATGACGCCAGTTCGCATTTGAAGATCGTCCGCGAGGCTGCCCTCAAGCTCGAACGAGACGGCCTGATCTCGGCCGTGTTCTTGCCGACGCCGCGCGGGTTGGTGGTGGCGCAGAAGCGAGAAGGGAGAAAGTAGAAGATAAACCCGAACTCGAAGCTCTAGTTCAGCCTCAGACGAACGGCTTGGGCTAGCTTCCTCTGCTGCAGGTCAAAGCTATAGAGATAGTCCGCGCCCAGTTCGAGTGCTGCGGCCACGTGCAACAGGTCGGCTGTGCGGGTGCCTACCTTGGCTGTAGTTTGTAGAGACAGTCGGCGTGCCCGATCAAAGAACGGCTCCTCCAAACGCCGGAGTTGAAAAATTCCATCGCGCAAATCTTTCTCAAAGTCGGTTATCGACTCTTGGGCTTGCGCGGCCGAAACCTCTTTTCGAAAGACTCGCAACCCGAAAGCATTGACTACTTCGAGTTCTCCCAGAGTAGTAACAAAGCATTCTCCTGTAGAAGCTTGCATCGTGCGCGTGGCGGTGGCCCAGTTGGTATCCGCGCTGTACAGCGAAACGAGAAAACTGGAATCGGCGTAGATTTTCAATACCGGTTCCGATCCCAAGATATTAGGTCGGCGCCGCTCACCGCCAGCACCTTGTCGCCATAGATCTTGCGCACCCGCGCTTCGAAATCAGGCATCTTTTTCGCGACTTCCGCGCTTTCCGGCACCAGCCGGGCAATCACACGCCGACGCTTGGTAATTTGGATCTCTTCTCCTTGAAGCAAGAGGCGTTCAATTTTCTTGAAGTCGTAGCGAAGGTCCCGAACCGAGGCTTTGGTCATGTGATACATGATAGCATCACAAGCCACTTTTTGCAATCAGAGGCGTTTACGGCGGCGCCTAATGCTTCACCAAGTCATCCGACAGCAAGTGTGCCTTCTGGGCCAGCGTATTTGCTCTGCGCACATCGCCTTCCTTCAACGCGGAACGAGCGCCCTCCATGTAGTTGCGGATCTGTTCCAGCGTCTCCTGCTTTCGCGCGTCCATGGCGCGTCCTGCCAGCCCTTTCAGTTTGTCCTGGGTAGCGCTCAGCAACTGTTCCGCATTGTGGCGCTGGCGGGAGGCTTCCGCGGGAGTCATGCCGGGCGCAATCTGCGCCGCGGGTTCGCTCGCTCCGCCCTCGCGCACCACAATCTTGTTTGGAGCACCATTCGGCGTTGACGGAGCGTGTTTGCGGCGTCTTTTGTTCCCGCTCGACGAACCGGCATCTGTCTTTTCCTTCGCCACGCTCTCCGGCGCTGTCTTCCCCGCATCCGGCGTCTGCGGATTAGCAGGCGCAGCTGGTGTGGTTTCTGCCGGAACCTGCTCCGCGGGCACATGTTCTGTCTGTGGCTTCTCTGATTGAGCCGGAGGCTTTTCCGCCGGCGCGGTCTCTGCTGGAGGCGCGGGCGGGGCCGGTGCTTGTCCCGCGCCATTCGTGGAACCCGCCGGGTCCTGTCGCCGGGAGGCCATTCCCGCAGTCAGGAAACTTAGCCAAAGCGCAATCGCGAGTCCGCAGGCAAGTCGCATAACGGTGCCAAAAAGATTGTTTCCCACCCGTGCCAAGAACGCAAGGTCGGCATGGCGTCCGCTCCAAAAAAACCGGGGGAAGCGTTTCCGCTTCCCCGGCTGGTGTTTCGTTTAGAAATTCAGTTTTACTCGGTGCTGCCGGCTTCGGCGGCCGCGCTGATGGATTCGTTTTCCGGTTGCAGGACGACGCCGTCAAATGGAGTCGCGCCTACGAAGCGTCCGCCAATTACGCTGACCCGGCGCAGCGGGAATCCGCTGTCGGGACCGCGTTGCCAGGAACGTCCGCCGTCGCGGCTTTCGAAGATCACGCCAGTCGCGTCGCTGGTGGCCAGCATGCGCTTGTGCGCGGAATCGAAGCTGACGGAAGTGATGTCCTTGCTGGGGATGCCGTTGACGACATGGTCCCAGGTCGCGCCGCCGTCTCCGCTGCGGAACGCGCCTTCGCGTGAGGCGATCACGATCTGCTTATCGGAAGCAATCGCCGCGCTACGGATGCTGACCACATACGTCGGCAGACCGGCCTGTTTCCAGGTCGTCCCGCCGTCAGTCGAGACCAGCACGCTCGAACGCGTAGCCGCGACTTCCGTGGAACCTTCGGCTCGCACAGAAACGAAATCCAGTTGTCCCAGAATCCGTCCGCCCTTCCAGGTTTTACCCTGGTCGGTGCTCGAGTAGATGCCAGTGGTGGTTGCCGCCAGCCAGCGTACGGAACCGAGTTCCAGATCGTTGACGCGCGATTCGAGTTGCGACTTCTCAAAGGTTGTTCTGGTGGCCGTTTTGCGCGAACCCTTGCCCTTGCCCGCAGTCTTCAGGGTATGCTCAACGACCACAGCGTTGATGGGATGCCACTCGCTGGCATTGTGTTCGAGAGAAAACATGCCGTGGTTGGTGCCCGCAACCAGCATTCCGCTGGGAGCCTGTTTAAGCGCGAAAACGTCTTTTCCGCCGAGGCCGGCTGCTTTCTGCAGCCAGTGTTGTCCGGCATCGTGGGAATAGAACACGCCGCCGAATTCGCGGTCGTTGACGACGCCAACGTAGAGCGTGCTGGCATCTTTGTGGTCGGCCAGGATCGCGGAAACATAGCGATGGGCGTACCCGTGGTTGGAAGCTGTCCAGTTCGAGGCGCCATCGGTCGAGGCCATCACACCGCTGCGGTCGGTGGCGAGCAACACGCGATTGGAATCCCGGGGATCGATCATCACGTCATTGACGACGACCTCAGGATTGCTCACACGCTTCCACACCTTGCCCAGGTCGGTCGACTTCCAGAGGCCTTCGGTGGTTCCGGCGTAAACGATATTTTCGTTGGTCGGATCCTGCTTGAGCACGCGGGTGCGGCGCGCTGAAAACGGAATGCCCTGAATCTTGGCAAACAGATTGCCCGCAGTCTCGCTCTTGTAGATTCCGGAGCAGGCGCTAGCGAAAACGACCGAGGGATTGTCATGATCGACAATGATTGAGAACACGTCGGAGTCATCGATCATGCCCTTATTAATATGCTGCCAGTTGGCGCCGCCGTCGGAAGTTTTCCAGGCGAGGTGCCAGGTTCCGGCATAGACGGTGTTGGGATCCTTGGGATCGACAGCGATCGATTCAACGTTCTTAATGTCGGCGGAATTCGCGGGCGACAGACGCTCCCAGGTATCGCCACCATCTTTGGTACGAAAGACGCCATTGAGCGCGCCCGCGACCAATACCTTGGAATTACCCTTGTACATAGCCAGGGCACGGACAGAGTTTCCGTGCATCGCGGGCAAGTTGTCCCAGTTGCGGCCACCGTCGCGGGTACGGAAAATTTCGCCAACCTGCTGGCTCGATACGCTCCACGCCGAAACATAAATACGGTTGGAATCCTGCGGATCGATGGCGATATGGTCGAGCACGTAATCGTCGCCCAAGCGCGCCAGGCGCGACCATGAGCGTCCAGCATCGTTCGAAGCAAACATCTGGCCGGTACTGGTGCCAAGCAGGATGTGATCTGGATTGTGCGCATCGTAAGCCAGACTGCGCGCATCGCCGCCGTCCGGACCTAACACCTGCCAGGGGCCGGAGGCCAGCAGCGCAGTGCTCAAAAGACTGATGGCGAGAAGCAATAAACTTGTGCGGAGAGCGTTCCGTTTCAGTATGGAATCCATGCGCGTAGATTGACCTCTGCGAACGATATTCGCCTCGCTACACAGTAGACAAGCTACCACGCCTGGGACAAGGTTACCGAAGGACAAAAAATAGTAAGGCCGGCAGGGTGAACCCTGACGGCCTTAGGTGCTTTTCCTGCGTCAATTATTCAGCTATTCAGCCTTTTTCGCCGCTTTCTTCTTGGCGACCGGTTTCGCCGCGGGTTTCGGATGATCCGGAACCGCCTTTACCTTCGTCTCATCGACCGGAGCCGTGGTATCGGCCCCGGGGAAGGTCGCGCCTGCCGGAACAATCCAATGTTCCGAAGTCGCCGTGCCTGCGTTTCCTGTGCGAGTCTCGATGCGGCTGGGGTCAATATTCTGTTTCGCCTCGCCTCCCGAGATGTAGGCTTTCACGTTGAGCGCTCGCTCAGCCGCCAGGTTCTTACGCTTTTCCTTCGGATCAGCGTTCCCGACGACCACCAGCTTGGCCTCTGAATCCTGTTGCAACTTGAGTGCAACATCGTCCAGCGCGGCCTTGCAGGTGTTGTCTACGCGCCACGGCTTCTTTTCGTTCGGATACTGACATTCGTTCAACTTGCTGGCCTGGGGTGGCGGCGGTGGCGGATTTTCAACCGTTACCGAGCTCGTAGTCGAAGCCGTCAGGCCGCGCGAGTCGGTACAGGTGGCACTGATCGTGATGGGTCCGGCCGAGGCGCCAGTCGTGTTCAACGTGGCGGCGTTTCCGCTGCCGGAAATGCTTCCGCCGCTCGCCGTCCATCCACCCACCGTTACCGGAACGTTATCCGGGCTGGTGCAGGTGCAGCTGATAGTTGATGAGGCACCAGTCTGAACCGTCGACGGGCTCGCCGAGCAGGAAAACTGCGGCGGGTTCTTGGGCGGTTCCTTCACGGTAAAGTTGCCGGTGCAACTCGCGGTGTTGTTCTTCTTTGTCCTGGGATCGGTGACCGTGGCGGTTACGGTATAGCTGCCGCCGTTGACGCCGTTGGTATCGATAGTGACGCCAGTATCTTTGCCGTCGACCTTGCCGCCGTTGCTAGTCCAGGCGTAGGTGAGTGTGTGCTTGGGATTGAAGTTGCTGGCGGCGACGGTCGCGTGCACCGGCTCGCCAACCATGACTTCGGCATTCTGCACCGAGCAGGCTGCCGCTACCGGAAGCTCGGGAGCTCCGCCAAAGTTGAACACCAGACCGCTGGTCAGGCGAACGCCATTGAAAGTCTGGCGCCGCAACGCGCTGTTGTCGGGCGGAACATCGTGAGAGAAATTCATGCGCGCCAGCTGGTAATCGGCTTCGAAGAGTCGCAGCGAAAGCGGCTTCCATAGTTTGATATCCATGCCGCCGCCAAGAATCGCCGCTATGCCGGTCGGGGAATCGATACCCCTTGACGAAAGGCGCTGGAATCCAAGCAGCGTGTGTACGAAAAAGTTCACACCTTCGCCGCGCCAAGTGAACTTTGGACCAACACCGAAGGCGCTGATACTGACGTTTCTATTCCAATCCCCTCCATAATTCCCTTCGAGGGCCAGATTCTTGGTGAAGTTGTAGGAAAGGTTGGTGCCGAAGCCCTGTGTGATCGAGGGCAACTTGAAAGCGTTCGGCGGGGTACTCTGATCGGGGATGTTGCCGCCCGGGTTTAACCACTGATAGCCAACGAACAACTCCGCCTTGGGCACCGCGTCATCCGACCCTGCACTTGATGCCTTCGGCGCAGTTTGTGCAAACGACGGCAATGCAATCAGAGCGATGGCCAGGACGAGCGCGACACTCGCGCATCTCCGGTAGGTTTCGTGACAACGTGACATTGATTTCCTCCGATCAAATCCACTGCAAGCTATTCAATAGAACTGGAATCGATAAAGACTGCTGGCACGCACAGATAGGCTGCACATGGGAAACACCGAATTCTACAGCAACCGGGCACTTTTGCAGAAGAAGAATTAGTCAACCGGTGTTTGCATGGCCATCATCGTTCAAGGGTGAGGTTCTCCAGAGTCAGTACTTTCCAGTATGGTATCTCCACAGTGATCTCAATTTGATATTCCCGTATTCTTGGCTGGGTTGCGAGGTGGCCCGCTTCCCTGAATAATGCTGTCTGGGCCAAAACAGAGGAATATGACACAGGAACGCGTGCTGATCGTTGAAGACGAAGAGAACGAGCGAACCGGGCTGGCCGAATTGGTCTCGGGATGGGGCTATCGCACCGACACTGCGGCCGATGGCGTGGAAGCTCTGGAAAAGATCACCGTCTTTGCTCCCTCGATCGTGATTACGGACGTGAAGATGCCCCGCATGGGTGGCATGGAACTGGTGGAGCGGCTGGCCGACCTGTCACAGGCGATCGCGGTGGTGATGGTGACGGCCCAGAAGGCGACCGATACTGCGTTTCACGCGGGCCGGCTCGGCGTCCAGGACTACATCGAGAAGCCCATCGACTTCCGGCGCCTGCGCTCCATCCTGACCAACATCGGTGAGATCCTGAACACCCGCACCGAAAACGAATCGCTGCGACGCAGCTTGCGCGACAAAGGAGCGCTCGGCCTTCTGGTCGGAGCGTCGCCTGGAATGCAGGAGATTTTCCGGCTGGTCGAGTTGGTGGCTCCGAGCACCGCCTCGGTATTGATCACCGGGGCGAGCGGGACCGGCAAGGAACTGGTGGCGCGCACCATCCACGACCTAAGTCCGCGGCGCAACAAACCTTTCTTCCCTATAAACTGTGCGGCCATTCCCGAGACCCTGATCGAAAGCGAAATTTTTGGCCACGAAAAAGGCGCGTTCACGGGCGCGTTGGAGCGCCGCACCGGCTGCTTCGAACTCGCCGAAGGCGGCACGCTGCTGCTCGATGAGATTGGCGAGATGCCGGTGGGCACGCAGGCCAAGCTGCTCCGTGTGCTGGAAGATCACAAACTGCGGCGACTCGGCAGCAAGGTCGAAACTTCGGTGGACGTGCGCGTGCTGGCCGCGACCAACAAAGTTCCCGACGATGCCGTGGCCAGCGGAGAGCTGCGCCAGGATCTTTATTACCGGCTCAACGTGTTCAATATTCACATGCCGACGCTTCGAGAGCATAAAGAAGATATCCACGAGTTGGTAATGAGTCTGCTCAAGGACATGAATCAGAAGCACAACCGCAAGGTGGCGGAAGTGAGCCAAGCCGTGCTCAATATTTTCCAGAGTTACTCGTGGCCGGGCAATGTGCGCGAGTTGCGCAACACGCTGGAACGGGCCGTGATCGTCTGCGAAAGCGGACTGGTGGAGACCAAGCACTTGCCGCCGGGCTTTGGCCAGAGCGTGCGGCCGGTGGTGAACGATCCCGATGCCGTGCACCTGGGCGTGGGCACGACGGTCGGGGAAGCGGAGAAACTGCTCATCCTGAAAACATTGCAGGCGACCAGTAACAACAAAACGCGAGCCGCGGAAATACTCGGTATCAGCTTGAAGACGCTGCATAACAAGCTGAAAGAATACGGCCGGCCACAGGATGCGGTGATGGCTGCGGAGGAGTGAGAAGGGCAGGTGTCAGGTGTCAGGTGTCAGGTGTCAGGTGCCAGGCCCCAGAAATGTCCAATGGCGTTCGCTGAGACCTCGGACCTAAGCCTGCGATCTGACACCTGCGACCTGGCACCTGTTCTAAGATGACTCGCAAATTCATCATCGTGTTCGTGATCACCACGCTGTTCACGGCGCTGGTGGTCGGCTTCTCCTGGATTTATCTGTCGCAACTGCTGCGCCAGCGTTTGCTGTGGGCCGATGAAACCGCTTCCCAGCTCACCAATCAACTGGAGTACGCCGCATCCAAAGCGGTGCCCGATCTGACCAGCACGCGGGTTGACACCAATAACCCCAAAGCGCTGCGCGCCGCCATTACGAATTATCTGCATGCCGACACCAACCTGAACGACATGCTGGCATCGGTTGTGGGAAATTCTCGCATCATCTACGACGCCGCCATCATTGATCCGAATGGAGTGGCAATTCTCGATACGAATCCGGCGCTGAATGGCAAGCCGGTTCCCCAGCGCCCCCGTTTGAGCGCGCTGCGCGACGCGGGCTTCCGCCGCCAGTTGCGCATGCTCTACGGCCCGGCCACCGTTTATGACGTGAGCATCGGGCTGGAACTCGACGGGCAGGAGTTTGGAGGCGTTCGCGTCGGCGTCTCGACGGTTTTTCTGCGCAATGAACTGACTCCTAAACTGCAGCAGGCAGCTTTCTTTTCGGTGGTCGCGATTTTTTGTTCGCTGGTTCTGGCGGCGGTAGTTTCCAACGTTGCGCTCGGCCCTTTGAAGGCCATCAGCCGCAACCTCGACAGTGCGAGCGCGGGAGATCTGCTGCCGGCCGAAGAGTCCGGCTCGGAAGACGAGGTTGGCCTGGTATCGCTGAAGATCGCGCATCTGGGCCGCCAGATTCGCGATACCAACCAGATTTTTTCCGCTCTGAAAGACAATGTCGAGCAGGTCATGACCAAGCTGCAGGACGGGCTCATGCTGTTCACTCGCGATTCGCAGGTGGTGCTGGTAAGCGCCTCGGCGGAAAAATTTCTGGGACGACCGCGGCGCGAAATTCTGGGACGTACTGTGGAAGAAATTTTTTCCGATGGAACCGTTCTAGGCGCGGTGGTTCTGACCGCATTCCAGAAGCAGCGGCAACTGGTGCAGTACGAATTCGACGCGGCCGATGGCAGGCGGGTTCAGGTGTCGCTCGATTTCATTCAGGAAAAAGGAACGCGGATTGGCGCCCTGCTGACTATGCGCGATGCCGAATCGGTGCGGCGCATCGAGGACGAAATTGAAATTTCGCGGCGCCTTTCCGCCAGCGGGCGGATGACGCGGGGAGTGGCGCACGAGGTCAAGAATCCCATCAACGCCATCGTGCTGCACCTGCAGTTGTTGCAAAACAAACTGCGGCAGGACGATCCGGAGACGCGCCGCCACATGGACATCATCGGTAGCGAAATCCACCGCCTTGATCGCGTCGTGCAAATCCTGGTGGACTTCACTCGCCCCCGCGATTTGCGCCTGGAGGACGTGGACTTCCGCAACATTCTGGAGAGTGTATCGATGCTGGCAGCGCCCGATGCGGCGCGTCACGGGGTGCGCGTGATGCTGGAAGTGCCCTCCCATGAATCGCCTACCAAAGAGGGGCCCAACGAGGATGACGCGCTGATGGTGCGAGTGGATTCCGATCTGATGAAGCAGGCGATTTTGAACCTGGTGCTCAACGGCGTGCAGTCCATGGCCGCAGGCGGCACGCTCACTCTGAAGGCGCGCCGCGATGATGAAATGATTCTCGCCGAAGTGCACGACCAGGGCTGCGGCATTCCACCCGCAGCCCAGGAGAAGATTTTCGAACTCTACTTCACCACCAAGGGCGACAAAGGTGGAAGCGGAATCGGCCTGGCGCAAACCTATCAGATCATGCAGTGGCACTACGGTTCGGTGGAGTTCGATTCCATCGTCGGAGCCGGCACAACGTTTCGCCTGCGCCTGCCGGCGGTGGTCGCGAAATCAGATCGCCCAGCGGAGATGAGGGCCTGAGTACAAGACGCTGGGATAGGACGAGCCGGTGAGAATTTTGCTGCTAATCGCGGCGACTGTGGCATGTCTGGCGTTCAGCGTTCCACTAACGGCGGCTTCCAGCGCGCATCCCGCGACGCATGCCGGATACCTTGGGTTTGATCGCAACGAATATCCGGGCGATGCGAATTTGAAGGTTCTCCGCCGCACCTTCTCTTATTCCGGTTATTGGTTAAATAATCCGCCGGGAGCGAACACCAATTCCTGGATTGGAAAACGAAAGACCCTTCAGGCGGCAGGGTTCGGTTTCCTGGTTGTCTTTAACGGCCGCACCTACGCGGCGATCAAAGCAGCCGGGAATGCGGCCAGGTTAGGACGTTCCGATGCTGCGGCGGCGGCCTCAGCGGCGCGGACGGAAGGATTTCCATTACAGACAGTCATCTTCCTCGATCAGGAACAAGGCGGTCGTCTCCTTCCGGAACAGCGAGCTTATCTTCATGCGTGGGTCGATGGAGTGAAGTCGGCACACTTTGCCGCCGGTGTGTACTGCTCGGGCATTGCTTCCAGGGAAGGTTCGGGAACTTCCATCGTGACCGCGCAGGATATCCGGAAAAATGCAGATGGCAGAAAAATAAAATATTGGGCGGTCAACGACTCCTGTCCTCCCTCCCCTGGGTGCACATCTTCGAGGAAGGATCTCTTGCCAAGGTCGAGCGGTATTTCCTTTGCGGACATCTGGCAATTTTCTCAGTCACCGAGGCGAACTGATTTCGCCCGAGGGTGCTCCGCTAACTACGATAAGGATGGAAATTGCTACCCGCCCGGCGTTGATCCCAGCCAAAGGCTGCATGTGGACCTCGATGTTGCAACTTCAAGTGATCCTTCTCACGGCAGAACCCGCAATTGATGTGATCCCGAACGTGGCCAAAGTGCTGCCGCTTCCACGACTAAGCAGCGCGATTTTGCGGGACTTCTGAGCCGACGGCAGAATAGTTCAGCGTCTGTCTGATGGTAGTCAACACGCGGTCGTACGAGGCAAGCATTTCATGCTGGCGAGGAGCTCTCGTCCACCACAAGACCCGCACCTTGACCGCATTCAAGTCTGGATCGCCCAGGTCCATCACGAGAACTTCGGGAGGAGGATCTGACAAAACCCCCTGCACCGTGCTCACCGCATTGATGATAAGAGATTTCAGTTCAGCTAGTTCCCCGATGCCTTTCACCGCCAAGTCGTATTCCCAGCGGCGAATGTCGAGCGCCGTGTTGACTATGACCGAGTGCGTGAACAAATCGGCGTTGGGGATTACGACCCGTCTTCCATCGTAGGTCTTGATGATGGTCGCACGGGTCTGAATGTCTTCCACTGTGCCCTCATAAGGCTCTAACTTGATCTCATCCCCGATACGAAACGGTTCAGCCCAGAGGAGCAACAAGCCGGCGAGGAAATTCTGCAATATATTCTGAAAAGCAAATCCAATGGCCACGCCGCCGATGCCGAGAATCTTGATCAGATCGCCAGCCTGAAAGGATGGGGCAATGACCGAGAAAGCCACCAGAAAGCCGAGCAGAATCGTTGCTGCTGAGATGAGACGCGCGAAAACTACCCCCAGATTTGGGCGGTGCCTGCGAGTCGTGCGGAGTATCACGCGGCTCACCAGAATGCTGAACACATAGAAGATGAAAAAGACGATTACGCCGACAATCAGCGAAGGAAGCCGCCCGAAGAAACTGTCGATCATCTGGTACGCGGCTTCCCAAAATTTTTCGAGGCTAGCGCCCATAAGAAATAACCCAAGCCCGGGCGAGGCACCAGCGGTTGGCTGATGTCCCCCGGGTTCGTTCAACGGCTCTCGTGCAACAGTTCCTGCTCAAAGCTTCTCCGCCGGAGGACGGTCCGACTTCGATGGCGCGGACCGATTCCGGTCGGCTGGAGGCTGCTGTCTCTGCTGCAAGTGCTGTTGCTGCTGTTCATGCCTTTGCTGTAATTGCTGTGTTTGTTGCTGGTGCCGCTGCTCCACCTGCTGTTGCCTGGCTTCATTCGCATGCTGTTGGGTCAGGCGCTGATGCTCCTGATCCTGCCGTTGCTGGAGTTTCTGCCGATCCTGTTCCTGCTTCGCGAATACTTTTTCCTGCTGCTGCTGATATTTCCGATCCACTTTTGGGTTGCCCGTATTCGGAGCGCTGGGCCGATCCGCCGGCGGAAGGTCGCGCGGATGGACGGGTCGACCAACGTTGTTATTTCCCGGACCATCGTTCGGCCGGTTGCTGTTCGGCCGATCATTATTCGCCGGACGCTGATTTGAGTTTTCTGGACGCGGAGCCGGCGCATTGTTCCGCGGTTGATTTCCCGCACGATTTGCGCCGCGATTAGCCGGGGGAGAATAAGGCGCCCCTGGCGCTTTCGCCGGCACAACTGCCGGGTGGTTAAATACTCCCGGCTTAGGTGTCGCTGCGACCGGCGGCTTTCCCATATTCGCGGAAGCCCGTTGCTGCGGATTGCTTCGCGCCGCCTGCGCATGTTGAGCTTGAACCGGGACCGGGGGAAGGTGTCGCTCACGCGCTACAGCTTGTTGTTGAGGAGTCGGACGCGCGTTGATCCCGCCATTGCCGCCGTTGTAGCTGACGTGGTTCACGTTGTTGTTGATTATCGTTGTGTTGTAAACGTTGTGGATCTCAGTAACGTTCACATTGTTCACCGAACGGTTATAGAAGAAGCGTCCGTTCTCCCAACGTCCGCCTTCATAACCCTCACCGAAATAGCCGAAACCGTAACTGATCCCGCCGTAGAAACCTACCTGCGGGCCCCAGTAACCCTCGTAAAAAACAAAACTTTCGCCGCCCCAGCCCCAATAGCCTGGAGTCCACAGGAACCCGACTTCCGGCGCCAGCACCCACGTGCCCGGCACCCAGTAGTAGTCGTCAAAGTCATCGCCGTAAGCCCAGTAGCCGGGTGTCCAAATGTAGCCTTCGCCCGGACACAACGGCTGCTCGTAGATCGGCAGCGGGGGAGGGGCGAACGTAACCACCACTCCGATTTGTGCGAACGATGCTGCCGACATGCACAGCAAGACGAGCGCGAATAACAGCGTACGAATGAAACGGATCTGCATTGTGATTCCTCTTGCCTACAATCCCTCGTTTTCCCGGTATTGCTGTACTGCCGCGGGTTGCGTGGATCGAGAGGCGAGACGGTTCGGAGCTTAACTTTTCATTTAACTATTCACTCCTCAGACGGCGCAAACATAGAAACACATCCCAATCTGCAAAGTTGTGAGAAGGCTACGCGCCACTGTTTGGAATGTAAATTCTATGTACGTCCTCCCATATACCTTGTTCCATGTAGTTCTACATACCGCGTTTTATGTACCACTCTCCAGGTGGGAAATTTCAGTCTCGCGGAAGAATGCTGTCCTGCCCCACTGCAAGCGCTTGGCCCTCCAGCCGGGTCGCTGGCTGATTCCGCGGGCCGACAGTCACCGCAAGTAACCTTTCAAATTACAAGGGCACTCTTACTAAAAGGCCACTCCCCCCACAGGATGGGCCATGTGCTACAGTCCTCGCCTCACTTACTCTCATTCTTAACCTAATCAAACAATTGTCCGGGGCCAGATGAAAATCCTCCTCTCGATTTTTTTGCTGAGCATTGCCATGGCGGCGCAGAGTTTTACAACAAGCAGCAGTTCCGCGCTTCCCGATGCACCCAGCCAACTTCCTTTCTGGACAATCGAGAATAAGGTGAGCATCAGCATCTTAGCGGGGCTGGTCGCCGCCGATGCCTTCACCACGCAACGCGGTCTGAACCAAGGTCTCCGGGAAGTCAATCCAGTCATGCGTCCCTTCGTGACGCGCGGCGCAGCCGGAGAAGCCATCGGGTCATCTTTAGGTTTTGGCGCGGGAGTTGGAGTGGTGTACCTGTTGCATCGAAATCACCACTACAAAGCGGAACGCATTACTATGCGCCTGATCGTTGCCGGCGAGAGCGGATTCGTCGCCAACAACATCATTGCGATTCGCTAACGGTGCTTGGTGCAACTGCGATTAGTGTCAAGGCATTGCCTTCAGGCGTTGGGAGCAAGCCCCTTTCCACGCTATAATCCATCCTGGAAGATGAAGTTTTCTTCGATCATTTGATCATTCGGAGAATCCCCGGCTCGCTTCCGCGAATCTTTACACTGAAGGAGTCTGCATGGCCATTCAGAAGACGGACAAGATCTGGCACAATGGCAAGTTCATCGCATGGGACGACGCTACCCTCCATGTCATGTCTCACGTTGTGCACTACGGCTCTTCGGTGTTTGAAGGTATTCGGTGCTACGCATTGCCTACCGGGCCCGCGATCTTCCGTGCCACCGAACACATGCAGCGCCTCATCGACTCCGCCCGCATTTACCGCATCGACGTTCCCTTCACCCGCGACGAGATCGTAAGCGCCATGGTCGAACTGGTGAAACATAACGGCGTGTGGCCCTGCTATATCCGTCCCATCGTTTTGCGCGGATACGGCGAAGCCGGCGTCAACCCCTTCAATTCCCCCACCGAGGTCTACATTTGCAACTACCCTTGGGGAAAATATCTGGGGACGGATGCCACTGAAGGTGTGGATGTCTGCATCTCTTCCTGGACGCGGATCGCGCCCAACACGTTGCCTGCTATGGCCAAGTCTGGCGCGAATTACATGAACTCGCAGCTCATCAAGATGGAAGCCATCGTCAACGGTTACGCGGAAGGCATCGCGCTCGATGTGAACGGCTACGTCAGCGAAGGTTCGGGCGAGAATCTGTTCGTCGTCCGCAACGGTGTGCTGCACACGGCTCCGCTGGGGAACTCCGTGCTCCCGGGGATTACGCGTGACTCGGTACTGCACATCGCGCGCGACCTCGGAATCAAGATCATCGAGCAGCAGATTCCGCGTGAGTCTCTGTACATTGCCGACGAAGTTTTTTTCACCGGCACCGCCGCCGAAATCACGCCCATTCGCTCGGTCGACAAAATTACCGTGGGCAAGGGCAAGCTAGGCCCCGTCACGAAATCTCTGCAAGCAGAGTTTTACGGTATCGTCCGCGGCGAGAAGGCGGACCGGTATGACTGGCTGACGCCGGTTCCGGTGGGAGCGAAGCAGCCGGTGGGGGTTTAACTTTTGCTACGGTGGGCGCCTGAAGGCCTGCCCCAATACAAATCGCGTTTGTACTACGGGCTGCTAGAGGGCGTTTGCTCTTCTTGTTTTCTTGAACTATAGTGAAGCCCGCCCGATCCGACGATCTTATTGTTTCCATTAACCCCCAGCCTTTAAGGAGAACTGCTATGTCCGCTCCCACACCCGAATTTGCCCTGGGTTATTGCGCCCTGATGCTCGACGGCATTGCTCGAGAAGTCGAAACGACCAAGAAAGTTTTGGCTGCCGTCCCCGACGGCAAAAAGGACTACCGGCCAGACCCCTGCGCGCGCACGGCATGGGAACTGGCCTGGCACCTCGCAAACACCGACGTCCAGTTTCTGGACGGAATCGCGGACCTGAAGTTCAACATGGCGAACCCGGCGGCGGAAGACAAGCCTAAGACGATCGCCGAGGTGGTGGATTGGTACGACAGGAATATGAAGCGCGGCGCGGATCGAGTTCGCGCTTTGTCGGCTGCACAGTTGCTGACACCGATCGAGTTTTTCGGCGTCTTCAACTTACCGGCTGCGTTCTATCTTGGATTCCTTAACAACCACAGCATACATCATCGGGGCGAGTTAGCGACTTATCTCCGTCCGATGGGATCGAAGGTGCCTTCGATCTATGGCGGCAGTTACGACGAGCCCTTTCGGGCAGCCGCGTGAAGTAACCAGAAATCGCGAACCAGAGAGTGTGGGGCGGGTGAGGTTACCCGCCCCAACTCTTTGACGATCTTGCCAATGACCCCAGACTTGTTTACTCGCTCCGAATCCGCAGCAGCCTTTGTGTTGTCGCAGACCGTCCTTCGGCCTCAGATCGGGCTCGTCCTCGGCTCGGGCCTCGGAGCTTTTGCCGACGACCTTACTGAAGCTGTCCGCATTCCCTACGCTGACATCCCGACCTTTCCGCGTTCGACGGCGGTTGGGCATGCCGGACAACTCGTGGTCGGCAAGTGCGGCGGCGTTTCCATTGCCGTGATGCAGGGACGGGTGCATCTTTATGAGGGCTACTCGGCTGCCGAGGTGGCCTTTCCCACGCGCGTGCTGGGGCGAATTGGCACGCGCGCTTTGATTCTCACCAATGCTGCTGGCGGAATTAATGTGGAGTACGGACAGGGCGCGCTGGTTATCCTTAGAGATCACATCAATCTTCAAGGACAGAATCCGCTGACTGGTGCGAATGACGAACGCTTGGGCCCGCGCTTTCCCGACATGACTTATACCTATGCCAAGCGTTATCGCGAGATAGCGCTGGAAGAAGCGAAGAAGCTTTCGATTCCGCCGCGCGAGGGCGTGTACGCGGCGTTGGCCGGCCCGAGTTACGAAACTCCGGCTGAGATTCGATATCTCCGCTCAATCGGCGCCGATCTGGTGGGCATGTCCACTGTTCCGGAAGCAATCGCGGCGCGGCATATGGGAATGAACGTCCTGGCCATCTCGTGCGTGACGAACATGGCCGCCGGGATTCTCGATCAGGCGCTCGTCCACGAAGAAGTGCTCGAAGTGGGACGGCGAGTGATGGGACAGTTCATCGCTTTGTCGCGGGCCGTATTGCCGCGGATATCGGGGGAGTTGGGGAAGGCGGGCTAGATTTGCCTCGGGGGGAGACGCGGCAAGCCGCGTCTCGACAGGAAACTCTTTGTCGCTCAGTGCACCTTGCGGGGTATGAACACCGGTTGCGGCGGATCTATCTTGTACACCGCCGCGAAACTTGCCTGGTTGAGCGCGAAGCTGGCTCGTCCGCGCGAATCGATTAACAGCAACGGCTGCTTGAGCGGCACATCGCTGAACGTCCTTACGAATCGCATCTCGACTTCGCGTCCCGCGATGGTGACCTTCAACTTATCGCCAAGCTGATATCCAAGCTTCTGAAAATCGGCGGCGCTGATGTTCGTGATCAGGTTGCCATACGGACCATCAAGGGCAGTCACTTCGCCGGCCAGACCCTTAGCATCCACTGTTGCGGGCTTCAGATCGAGACGGACCAGTTGCTTGACTGTGGGTCCGACATGGGTCCAGTCATCACCGCCCGCAATGTGCGCGCCGACGGGAGAGAAAATATCCCGGCCATGGAAGGTGGAGGAAATCTTGGCGCCGACCATCCAACCAGGATTGGTGATCTCGCGAATGGCTTCAATGCCATCGCGTTCCTCGACCATGGTCATCAGGCCATTGTCGGGCAGCACGAAGAATTGGCCGCGCTTGGATTTCACGACCACAGCCTTGCGCGAGCTGCCCACGCCAGGATCGACCACTGCCACAAAAACCGTTCCGGCCGGGAAGTAGGGCGAAGCGCCAAACAAGAAGCGAGCGCCGTCTCGAATCGAATACGCGTTCACCTGGTGCGTGAGATCGACAATGCGCAGTTTGGGCGTGATGCCATACATCACGCCTTTGCAGAGAGCGACCGAATCGTCAAGGATGCCGAAATCGGTCATGAAGACCACGGTCGGCGGGGGTTGTGTGGCAGGCGGCTGTGCTGGAAGAGAGCTTGCGAGCAGAAGCAGAGCTGTCGCCGCGAGGCACAACACGATGCCGAACGCCCTGAACGTTCGCGCCGCTTTTCCGGCTGGGGGTAATGTCATCCGCATAAAGGTCGAATTCTCCGAAAAGATTCACTACTTTACGGCGCCATCGTTCTGCTGCCCGCATCTATAATCGGGAACGGTAATTAATTAGTCGGCAAAAATCAATGGAGGAGACAGCTAGCGATGTCCAACGTGATTCCTGAAAAATACGTCGACCTTTTCCAGAAGCCAGCATTCGCCAGTCTGGGCACGCTGATGCCCGACGGACGGCCGCAGGTCACTCCGGTATGGTGCGACTTCGATGGTCAACATGTAATCTTTAATTCTGCGCGCGGCCGTCAGAAGGACCGCAATGTCCGCCGCGATCCGCGGGTCGCGCTGGCCATTATCGATCCCGACAATCCCTACCGCTATCTGGAGATCCGCGGCACCGTGGTTGAGATCACCGAGGACGGCGCCGACCAACACATCGACAAACTGGCGAAGAAGTACCTGGGACAAGACAAATATCCCTACGCCAAGCCGGGAGAAGTTCGCGTGATGTACAAAATCCGGCCGGAGCACACTACCGTGATGGGATAGAGTAATCCGTGTCTGTGGCGCGGACCTGCCCTGAGAGTAGTCGAAGGGGCCCTCGCCCGCGTGCGGTCTGGAGCTTTCCGCGACCGCGGTCCGAGAATACTTACACAGTTCGCGGACAAGAGTGTCCGCGCCACACCAATCACCTTTCTCCGATAACCTTTCTTCTCCAAACGAGTCCAACACATGCTGGAACTTTGGAGGATCCTTTTCCGTATTAGAAGACAAGAGGCCAAGGATTCAGGTCATTATCCCTTTGCTGGAGGAGGCGTTTATGGAAGTTGGAAAAAATAATAGCGATAGTTTGCACGCGATCGATGCTCAATCCAATAGCATTTCGGCGCGGCAGGTGGTCAAGGCAGCGCACGAAGAACTTCTCCAGTTGATGCGGCAGCGTGCCGAGGTCATGAAACGTATTGGCACGGTGAAGCAGACGATTGCCGGACTGGCGAATCTTTTCGGCGATCAGGTGCTCGGCGACGACTTGCTGGAACTGATCGACCGCAAGCCGAATGGACGTCAACCCGGCTTCACCAAGGCGTGCCGGAGAGTGCTTATGGAGGTTCGGCGTCCGCTGGGAGCGCGCGAGGTTTGCGTCGAACTGGAGCGATATGCTCCAGCAATCCTGGCGCGGCACAAGGACCCGCTGGCCTCGGTCACCACCGTCTTGAATCGTCTGGTGGATTATGGCGAGGCTCGCAGCCTGAGCAACGACCGCGGCCGCCGCGTCTGGGAGTGGATCAGCGACACCGAGACGTCGGAGGACGCGATGCCTACCAGGATAACGGCCTGAGCACGGTGTGCCCCCGCCCCTAAAGGGGCCATCGACTTCAAGCGCTTGCGGTATCGCTGAAGCGATACCCCGATACGAACCCAGAGACGAAACCCAACTTTTTCGATAGCCTGCTACGCCGGCAACAGCCGTCCTTTTTCCAGATGTCGCGTCACGTGCGCATACTGGGCCGCGTGCGGGTCGTGCGTCACCATTACGATTGTCTTGTTGAAGCTTTCATTCAGCCGCTTCAGAATTTCCAGGATTTCTGTCGCCGAGTTGCTGTCGAGATCGCCGGTAGGTTCGTCGGCGAGAATCAACGTAGGATCGCTGACGATGGCGCGAGCGATGGCCACACGCTGCTCTTGTCCGCCCGATAGCTGTTTCGGCAGGTGATGGACGCGGTCCTCAAGGCCAACGAGCTTGAGCGCGGTCATCACATGATCGCGGCGCTGCTGCGTCGTCATCTTCGTCAGCAACAGAGGCAACTCGACATTCTCAAACGCGGTCAGCACCGGAATCAGATTGAAGGTCTGAAAAACATAGCCGACGTGAGTATTGCGCCACTTGGCGGACTGCCCATCGCTCAGGCGAAAAATATTTTCACCCATCACCAGCAGTTCGCCGGAAGTGGGACGGTCAATCGCTGCGATCATGTTGAGCAGGGTCGTCTTCCCCGATCCTGAGGGCCCCATCAGGGCCAGAAACTCACCGCCCGCGATGTCCAGGGAAACATTGTCCAGCGCGGTTACCTGAAAAGCGTCGCGCTTGAAAATCTTGCTGACCGCACGGGCCTGCACGACCTTGCTGCCCACTGCCGCCTGCGTCGTTGGTGTTGTTGTTGTGATTGCGTTCATGATTGCCCCTTGATACGAATCTTCTGCCCGTCCTGCAAATCCGCGGGCCCTGCCGTGATTACGCTTTCGCCGCCTACCAGCGAGTCCACGAGATAGCCTCCCGAACGCTGGCCTTGAACATGAACAACCCGGCGGAGAGCCTTGCCGTTGAAAGCCAGCAGCACGAACTTCGTCCCATCCTTGTCGCGCAATGCGGCGGTGGGGACGAAGACATAAGTCTGCTTCGTGGCCGCGTTCTTGTCGTCACTCGCCTTCGCCTTGAACTGCACGGTCGCATTCATTTCCGGCCGCAGGTAGGAGTCGGGTTTCAGAATCTGAACCTTGACTTGGACGGTCGCTTTCTGCCGATTCGCTTCCGGCGACATTTCTGCGATCTCGCCTTTATAGGAGCGATCCCTAAACGCATCGAGAGTGACAATGCCTTCCTGCCGGGGAGAGAGTTTGGCAAAGTCATCCTGGGCGATATCGAGCTCTACCTGAATATCTTCCAGGTCGGCCAGGGCTACCACCGATCCGCGGGGACCGCCTTCTGCGCCGCTCGCGAACTGAGCGGTGACGAGTTCACCCTTCTCCGCCGTGCGCTCCAGAATCGTGCCGCTGACGGGGGCACGAATCACCGTGGCATCGAGTTGAGACTTGGCATATGCCATCTGGCCTTCGGCCTGTTGCAAGTCGCCGCGGGCGCGCTGAACTTCTTCGGCGCGCGGCCCGAGCTTTGCCAACTGGAACGACTGCTCCAGCGAATTCATGCGCTGCTGCGACGCATCGTACCTGGCGCCGGCATCGTCCAGATTCTGCTTCGAGGTAACTCCCTGCGCAAACAAATTGCGCGCGCGGTCCAGATTGAGCTTGTCGTTCATGGCGGTTGCCCGCGCTTCAGAGAGATTGTGATCCGCCTGTTGAATTTCCTCCGGACGCGAGCCATGTTCCAACTGCGACAGGCGTGCCTTGTAGCTCTCGACCACACCTCGAGATTGCTCATACTGAGCGCGGAATTCCTGGTCCTCGAGCCGCACCAGAATTTGTCCCTCTTTTACCTTGTCGCCTTTTTCCACGCCGATCCAAGCCACTCGGCCCGTCACCTTGGAATTCACGCTGATTTTGTGATGAGCCACAACGTATCCGCTCGCCGAAAGCACGGTGCTGCCCGCGACGTCACTGCCTTCCGCCGTTGCCCGCACGACTTCCACTTCCGGCGTGTTCGAGGCGAGCGCACGGTACGCCAGTGCGGCTAACCCCAGCAGGACGATTAGCGCAATGCCACCCAGAATGACGCGGCGTGACCATGCGGGCGGTTCTCCGCCTCCGTCGCGCAGCGAATGATCGATGCGCAGACTCCGCAGGTCGTCGTGCCTGCTATCCGTGTGTTCGGTTTCCGTGGGCATATCCAATTTCCCGTAGAGACGCGGCTCGCCGTGTCTCTGCCGACAGCGAGACGGGGCAAGCCCCGTCTCTTCACAAAACCTACTACGCCCGCAGCGAGGTCAGAATATCCTGCCGCGCCGCATGCCAGGCGGGTGCGAAGCCTCCCAGCAAGCCCATGATCAACGCAAAGATAACCGCAGTCATCGCAACTCCCCACGTCAGGTGCAAACTGAAAACCGTTTCGCTGAATGTGAGCTGGTTGCCAATTCCGGTGGTCATGCCGTTGAAGGGCAAGATCAGGACAATTCCGACAATCGCGCCGAGCAACGAAAGCAGGAGCGCCTCGATTACGAACGAGGTGAGAATACTCGGCCGCGAAAATCCGATGATTCTCAATGTTGCGATCTCCTTCGAGCGATAGGCGACAGCGGCATACATCGTATTCATGGCCGCGAAGCTGGAACCGATCGCCATGATGATGGCCACAACCGTGCCGATGAATTTAATCACTCCGCCAGAGCTGGTCTGCTTCTCGTAGTAATCGGTTTCGAGCGTGCCTTCCAACTTCAGCCGCTGATCGTCAGCAACGCGGTGCTTGAGCGCATCCGCCGCAACCGGGTCGGTTGCTCGCAGGTAAACAGACGCAAAGGCTCCCTGGCGGTCGAAATCCGCGGCGATCTGATTGACGTCGCCCCAGAGTTCCGAATCATAGGCGGTGCCGCCAGAATCAAAAACGCCAACGACTTTCCACTGTCCTTTGGCAAAGTCAAGATTGTCGCCGACGTTGGCCCCGGAAAAACGATTGTGAATGGACTGCCCAACCACAACTTCGCGCTGTCCTGGCGTAAACCAGCGGCCTTCGACCAGCTTGGCGCTTGGACGCAAGGTAAGGCCCGCCGGCATCAAGCCGCGAACCGAGACGTTCACTTCGCCGGTCCCATCCTTGCGCGGCAGCACCACGACAACCACCCATTCGCCGGAGGCGAGCGGTTCTCCCTGGCCGTCCTTGGCGATGCCGGGCAACGTCTTCAATGTCGGGAAAAGACTGGCGTCGAAGCCTCCCGAAAGTTCTGCCACAGAGCCCTTGCGCATGACGAGGACGTTCACCGGATCGCCGCTGGCCATGAAAGCCTTCTTCAGGCCAGCCAGCAGCGCCATCAGGAAAACCGCGGTGGTCACGGTGAGCGCAATGCCCAGAGCCGTCATGATGGTGAGGCCCTTGCGCAGCTTCAGGTTGCGAATGTTATAGCTGATCGGAATCGCCATAGTGTGTCGTCGCTGGTTCTAGTGCTAGTGCTAGTGTGTCGTGGCTACCCGATGTACCGCAAACCCTCCACAATATCCAACTTTGCCGCGTGGTAGGCAGGCACAATCGCGCTCAGCAATCCCACCATCCCCGCAACCAAGATAGCGAGCAGGAAAGTGGGTATGGTCACTTTCATTCCGAGGAAGAAGAATCCCATCCCGGGCGCGTTCGCCATGGCCGTCACCAGTCCGGCCGCCAGCAGGCAGCCCAGCGCGCCACCGGTCAAAGCCACCAATACGGCTTCGCCAATATAAAGCCGCAAGACCGACTGCCGGGTGAATCCGAGCGTCTTCAGAACCGCGACTTCACGCGTGCGTTCGCGGATCGACATGGCCATGGTGTTCGCCGAGACGAGCAGAGTCGCGAACACCACCGCGAAACAGATGCTCAGGATGAACGCCTTCACATTGCCAAGGCTGTTGATAAAGCTGAGCTGAAACGCCTTCTCGCTTTCCGTTTTTGTGGGCTCGGGAGAGTTGCGGAACAGGGCATCCACTCCGGCCGCGACCTTGGGAACGTCCTCGGGAGAGTCCGCGAGAATGTTAAAGGTCCCGGAGCGGCCCTTGGCGAAGGAAACTGCCTCCTCGACATATTTCTCGTTGAAATAAACCGTGATGCTGGGCTGTGGTGCGACGAAGATTCCCCGAATTGTAAGTTCCAAATTCACCGGGAAGATGGTTCCTCTGAGATTAATGCGATCTCCGATTTTCCAGCCAAACTTCTTGGCCAGTTCGCTGTCCACGACGCAGCCGGCTTGATCGTGCTGCCAGGCGGCCAGTTGGTCGCCGGGGATCTTGAAGTCTGTCATCACCGTAAAGATCTCCGCCGGATCGGTTCCAAACTGCGCGAAGAAATTCTCGGGCTTTTCGTCTTTGTACAAGCCGCCAAACCACTGCGTCGGAGCCACGGCCACGACCCCGGGTACGGTCCGCATTTTTTCCCGGTAATAGACCGGCATACTCTGGGTCAAGGAAACGCGATGGCGGGTAATCAGCCGCTGAGCGGACTGCGCGTCGCCTTTGTCAACGTAGAACCGGTGCCAGACAGTCATCATGACAGTCAACAGCAAGAGCGAGAACGTGATGCTCAACACGGTCAGGAGGCTGCGCCGCTTGTTGCGGAACGCGCTCTTGGTCACGAAGCGGGTTAATGTCATTCGTCTCCCGAAAGGCTAATAGTTGTTAAGAAAATTCATGAGACGGGGAGCCAACTGCTTTTACGTAGCACTGAGGATAAAGCAGCGGGGCCGTATGGACAACTGGGCTTGATCTTCTTTTTTGCGAACATCTTCGTCAGCCAGGGCGGGCCAGACACTCTCAACGTGTCTATTGTCAGGGAGCAACCATTGGTATGCTCCCCCCTCTTGGTCAGCATCTCTTTACCAGGAGAACAGATCATCCTTATGTCTTCCTTTGCCTTGGGGTTTCGTTGAGCACCCACACGGCCTCGACCCGCTAAACCCCAGCTCTACCTAGACGACGAATGAGCAGCAGCAAAATCGACAGCCTCAGCGTCTTTATTCTTTGAAGTGTTGGCTCAGTGTCCAATGCAGGTCCCAGCGAGAGCGTTCTCGTTCATTTTCAGTACTTTCGTAACTCTCAGTCGGGCAGTTGAAGGCGGTATTCTAGTTTCGATTCTCCCCTGTTTCTTAGTCACTCCATAATTCAGGGTGTACTGCGGCTTGTCACCGCGAGGCGATTGTAATGGCGACGATGTTTGGACGGTTCGAAATCCAGAGTGAACTCTCCCAGTCGGAGACTGCCTTGATTTATAAGGCGATCGACATGGAAACCAACCAGGTCGTGGCGCTTAAGACCCAGAGTCTGGAGCCGCTTGGCGACCGCGCCGACTCTTTTGTAGACGCGCTGATCGCCGAAGGCGAGAGCACCCGCGATCTCGCCAGCCAGAACATTGTCCTTCTCTACGGCGCAGGGGAAATCGACGGCCAGTTCTGCGCCGCGATGGAATATATCCAGGGCAACAGCGTTGCCACCATGTTGACGCGTAAAGAAGGCTTCTCCATTTGGGATCTACTCGACATTACGCGCCAGGTCTGCGCCGGCCTGGAGCAGGCTGCCACGAAGGGTGTGGCTCACCATTCATTGGAACCAGCCAAGATCATGGTGCAGTGGGACGGGATGGTCAAAATCCTCGGCTATGGCATCTCCAGCATGAGCCTGATTGAAGCTGAATCGGGAAAAGGCCTGGGCCGGCTGATGCCCTACTGTTCTCCCGAACAGATCCGAGGAGAAGCCATCGACCTGCGTTCGAATTTGTTTACTTTAGGGGCGATCCTCTACGAGATGGTGGTTAGCCGGAAGGCTTTCGACGCCGCAGATCCCGTTACGCTTCTAAGCCAGATTGAGAATGATATGCCCTCCAGCCCATCCGCCGTGAATTCCAAAATTCATCCGGCAGTGAGCGCGCTGATTATGAGAGCGCTCGCGAAGAATCCGGCCGACCGTTATCAGAGCGCACGCGAACTGGTGGATGACCTGGAGAAGTGCAAGGAAAACGGCAAGAAGACCGCCACTGATCCCAAAAAGACGACTCCAGCGCCGAGTGTGGGTGTAAATTCCGCAGCTCGCGCGGCGGCAGCCAGCAAGTTTGTCTCGGCGGCCTCAGGCACGGCGCAACCGGTTTCGCCTAAGTCTGTTTCTCCTGTTTCTTCTGGAGGGGACGCGTCGGTGCGTGCGCAGACTGCTCTACCGGCAGTGGGAACCAAAGCCGCTGCGGCCGCCGCGGGCGCGGTGACCGTAGGGAGTGCTGCACGCATATCCAATGCTAACTTTGCAATTGAGTCTGATTCGAGCTTTGGTTCGAAATCCTATTCGACCTCTGATTCGAAGTCTGGCGCGCGACTCATCAGTGACTTTGCCGTAAGTGCTCCCGAATCCCAAGCGGGACGTGGCCCAGTTTTATCAGCGGCTGTCGTGGAGCAGGAATCGGAGCAGCATGCGCCTCGCGTGGCGGTTGATCCGATGATGTCCGATCCCATGATGTCCGATTCGGCTGCGGTCTCACCAGGCACAAGTTTTTCGGATCTGGCCGAGATGCCTCCACTTAAGGAACCTGTTTTCGTGCCGCCAGTTCCCGAGCCCACTGAGCCGACGCGCCCGGTGACGCAGATCTACCCGCGGAAAGACGAGAAACCAAAGATTCAGCCGCGGGAGGTCGCGCAAAAGGCGATCCACGAAATGGCCACCGTTCCGCCGCGTCTGATGATCTATTCGATACTGGGCGCGGTCGGGCTGATTCTTGTGGTTGCGCTCGCGATCTTTTTTCATGTTCGCTCCGAAGACGATGGTTCCACAGCTGCTCCGCGGTCGACAAAACCCGTGAAGCCAAGCTCGCCATCCACCCAGCTGGTTGCCCAGATTCCAGTGGCACCACAAATCGAGACGCCGGCTCCGCCGATTGCGGAAGCTGAACCGAGCCTGACGGTACGTCAAGTCGAAAAGCGCAATTCGCACAGCAGTCGACGGCCGCCTGCTCCAGTCGCACCGGTCGCGATCCCAGGCCAGGCGCTGATCGACTCCAGCCCGCAGGGCGCAGAGTTTCAAGTTGATGGAAAAAGCGATCCCTCGTGGGTCACACCCTTTAATGTCCCGGCCCTCGGTCCCGGCAAGCACATCGTATCTGCAAGCAAGTCCGGCTATTCGTCCGAGATACGGTCAGTCGATGTCGTTGCCGGCGGCAAGACGTCTCTGGTGTTTCATTTGTCGCCGGTCAATGCATTGATGGTGGTGAACAGCACGCCGCCGGGCGCCGACGTCATGTTGGACGGCAAGCCTACCCGACTAGTGACCCCGACGCGCTTCGCAGTGGAAAAAGGCAGCCACACAGTTCTGTTGCGCAAACCGGGATACCTCGACGAGACCGTTACCGCCGATCTGGGTCCCGCGCAGAATTTCCAGTACTCGCCGGTGCTCAGAGCGCTGGGCAACGCTGACGAAATGCGGACCGTCGGCAAGTTCAACAAGCTGTTCGGTCAACACGGCGGAGACAGCACGGCGGGTATGGGTGCCATCAGCATTCACACCCAGCCGAAAGGCGCACAGATCGCGATCAATCAACGCGTCCTTGATAAGATTTCGCCCGTTGACGTCATGCTGGGACCTGGGAACTATGTCGTGGATATCACGCTGACCGGTTTCAAGCCGGTCCACAAAGTCATCAGCGTCGACCGAGGCAGCAAAGCCGCAATCGACGAAATTCTTGAGCGGCAATAAGCGGCAAACCCCCAACCCACCGACCACACGTCTCGTCAGGGCATGAACAGTCCCCAGGCTCACCCCGCTGAGAACTGATTGCGCTAAGCTCCATTGACTTTAATCAGGAACGGGCGCCCAGCAGACCCTCGTTGGGTGTAATCTGGAGCCAGCGGCTCGTGGTCACCTGTCACTCGGGGCCATGTTGCAAAACCACAGCCTCTGCGGTTCCGAGTGTCTGCAGGACCAGGACGAAGATAAACGTGGCCAGAGGGAGTGACATTGTGTCGTCGCAGCCGACGCCAGGCAGATTGAGTCCCGAGCTGTTGCAGGCTCTTCACGGGATCAAATCGGTTCGGTTATTCCCCAAAGGCGGCAAACTGTTTCAGCAGGGCTCCGCGGCAACGGGCGTTTACCTGGTGGAGAGCGGCGAGGTTCGTGTCCTGTTGCCGACCGGTCAGAGCCAAAAGCAGCTTCTGGAGGTTGTCGGTCCCGGAACAATGCTCGGACTGAGCGAGTGCATGAGCGGCGCGACATATCGGATCACGGCCGAAGCAGGCGAGCAAACAACGGCGTCCTTCATCCCGCGGGATGACTTCACGGAGTTTCTACGAGAGCATGCCGACTTCTCTATGGAGGTGGTGCGGCTCTTGAGCGAAGACTTGCACGCACTTTACCATAAATTCCGCAGCATCAGTGCCCATCCGGGACGGCCGCGCCACCGTCCTTTGGACGAGCAGTTGAACTAGCTCTTAGCTGCCCGCCACTACACTGGCTGTTCAGCGCCCCGAACACCGGCAGCTTCCTTTGATCTTCAATAAGCATGGGCGGCAACCTCCAGCATCGCAGCCCGTATCTGCTCCGCCCCCCACCGAATCTCTTCGGCCGAAATCACTGCAGGAGGCGCAATCAGCAGATGATCGCCCGCGACGCCGTCCACGCAGCCCTGCATGGGATAGACCAACAGCCCTCGCCTAAGACATGCCTGCCCAACCAGCCCAGCGAAATTCTTCTCCGGCGGGAAAGGAGCCTTCGTCTTCTTCTCGGCAACGAACTCAACGCCCCACAACAAGCCCAGGCCGCGGACATCGCCGACCGCACCCAGATCGCGCAAACCTTCCAGTGCGATCTTCAGCGCCGACCCCGCCGTGCCTTCGCTCTGCGAATCCGCGGCGTGCACCAGATTCAACGCCCGGATGCGCCGCAGCACCGCGTGTCCGGCAGCTACCGAAACCGGATGCGCGTTGTAGGTAAAACCGTGCAGAAAAGCTCCCGAGCCCTCGGCAATCGCATCGACAACTTTCTTCGTCGCAATCACCGCGCCCAGCGGAGCGTATCCCGAAGAAAGCCCCTTGGCGGTGACCAGAATGTCGGGCGCAATTCCCCCATGCTCCATCGCGAAATGCTCAACCGCAAAATTTCGGCCGGTGCGCCCCATGCCGGTCATGATTTCATCGGCAATCAGCAGCACACCGTGGCGCCGGCAGATATCTGCGATAGCCGGCAAGTATCCCGGAGGAGGCGTAACCGCCCCCAATGTAGCTCCGCTCATCGGTTCGAAGATAAAGCCCGCCACGTTATTCTGCACGGCGGTGCCCCTCGCCGCCACGATCGCACGTTCCAACTCCGCGGCATATTGCTGTCCGCAGTTGTAGCAACTGTCGGTGCAGTCAAAAGCGCAGCGATAGCAATAAGGAATGCCGATGTGCTCAAACTCGCGCACCATCGGCAGGTAGATTTCGCGGCGTTTCTTATTGCCGGAAACTGCGAGTGCGCCGAGTGTTGCTCCGTGATAACTCTGCTGGCGGCTCAGAATCTGATACCGATTCCGCTCGCCGATCTCCACCTGGTACTGGCGCGCAAGTTTCAGCGCTGTCTCCACCGACTCCGATCCACCACTGGTGAAGTAAACCGCTCCGCCAGTAAAGTGTTCTCCCGCAAACTCAAGCAACTCCTGCGCAAATTCTTCGGCAACCGGGGTCGTGAACTGGCTGGTATGGACAAACTCCAACTGCCGAGCCTGTTCCGCCATGGCGTCAGCAATTTCGCGAACGCCATGCCCAATGAAGTTCACCGCCGCCGATCCCGAGAAATCCAGATAGCGCTTGCCATCGCCATCCCAAACATAAACGCCGGCACCCCGCACAGCCACGGGATACGGCTTATGAAACGACCGTCGCAACACTGGAGTGCGAAGTTGTTGTTGGAGCAGCACAGGTTCGGTCACACGCGGATTATAGCAACGAGAGTTGTGTGGCGCGGGCGCCCCGCCCGCGCAGAGTTGCGATCACATTTTGCGCGGGCGTAGCCGGAGCGAGTACTGGAATCCCAGACCGGACTAGCTCCAGTCGGAGGAGTACGGTACCCTTCGCGTGTTCCCCGAAGACATTCAGGGGAAATGACTTGAAGCCGCGCACGAAACCTATTACTTTGAGTGTGTCGCAGGCGCACTCTATCCCGTTGAAATCAGGATTACTGTCTTCGGGTCATTTTGAGGGGAAACATCATGAGCCTGCACGAATGATTTTTAGCCCAGAAACGGAGACCCATGCGCCAGTGCAGCCCGCGACTTCACCCGTCCTTTTTTTCCCCAGGGTTAGTGCTCCTTCTCGCGTTGATTTTGATGCTGTCATCAACCGCAGTTCATGCTCAGTCCGCTTCGGCCACCGGACGGCTTGAGGGAACGGTGACCGATTCCAGCGGGGCCGCCGTGCCCGCTGCAGGCGTTACGGTGCGCAACCAGAACACAGGGATTTCCGCGACGCTACAGTCCGGCACCGAGGGCGATTTCACCTTTCTTTATCTTGATCCTGGCACTTATGAAATCTCCATTCAGAAAGCCGGATTCAACAAACTTGTGCTGAAGGACGTCAGCGTTACCGTCGGCACTCGCGCCATCATTCACCCGCAACTTGCTGTTGGCAAGGTGGAAACCACCGTCTCCGTGAGTGCCATCACCCCTTTGGTGGATACCGCTGAGTCTTCGCTCGGAACCGTCGTAGACCAGCAGAGCATTGAATCCCTTCCCCTCAACGGGCGCAACTTCACCGACTTTGCCCTTCTCACTCCTGGGGCCACTACCGATGGCGATTTCGGCATGATCAGCTTCAACGGGGTCGCGGGCAATTTCAACAACTACACCGTCGATGGCGGCAACAACAATAACGCTTTTTTCGCGCAGCAGATCGGACGCACCATCCCCTTCCAGTTCAGCGAAGACGTAATCCGCGAATTCCAGGTCACCAGCACCGGATTCGAAGCTGAGTTCGGCCAGGCCGGAGGTGGTCTGGTGAACTCAGTGACCAAAAGTGGCACCAACCAGGTTCATGGCGATGCCTATTACTACGTCCTTGACTCCGCGACCAGCGCCAACGACAAGATCAACGAGGGGCTGGGGATTCCCAAGCCTCACAATCGCAGACAGCAGGTTGGAGGCACGATCGGCGGACCGATCATTCATAATCGTCTTTTCTACGTCGGCAATTATGAAAGTCAGATACGCAACGAGCCGTTGACGGTGAATGACAGCTCCCAGTTGAATGACGCGCTTGCCCAAGATCCCAATTTCCTAGTCGACAATCCCGCCCTGGCAGCGCAGATTGCAGCAGCGGCCGGTTCTTTCCCCCGTAGTTTCAACCAGGACGTAGCTTTCGGAAAGATCAACGGCGTCATTAACGACAAGAACACGTTCAGTGTCACCTACAACTACCAGCGCTTCCGCAGTCCGCACGGATATTTCAATACGCCCACCTCAACCGGCGACGGTCTATCGCTGACCGACGGAGCCACCAGTCATTTCTTCCAGGCGTCGCTGCAAACCAGTTTCAACGCCACCACCATCAACGAAGTCCGCTTCCACTTCGGGAGCGATTATCACTTCGATCTTCCGGCTTCTCCCCCAACTTCGCCTGCGGTTACTATCCAGAATCCAGATACCGGCTTCGTTTTTGGCGGAAACCGGTTTCAACTTGCCAACACCGACCGTCGCTACGAATTCACCGACACCTTCACTAAGGTCCTAGGGAATCACAACTTGAAAGCTGGTGTGGATATCAACATCAGCCGCAACGCGGATTCCTTCACGTACGGACCGAAGGGAGAGTATCGTTTCGGCAGCCTTACCGATGTACCCAGCGGCAATTACGAGCTTTATCTGCAATCGTTCGGACAGGGAGCGATTAATCAGACCTCGCCCACGTATTCCTTCTTCGCCCAGGATCAATTCCGCGCCACGCCGCGCCTGACTCTCAATTATGGCCTGCGTTACGACTTGCAGGTCCTCGCGCAGCCAAAGCAGTGCAATCCCGCCTTCGCTCTGACTTGCCATATTCCTTACAGCAAGAACAATGTTTCGCCTCGGGTCGGATTCGCCTACGCGCTCGACCGCAAGGGAGGCACCGTGGTTCGCGGTTCATTTGGCCTGTTCTATATTCAAGCGGACTTGCTCGACGTTTCCCAGGCCTTCGCCTCGAACGGAATAACCCGACCATTTTTGGTCGTTGTGGGGCCAGCATTTGGAAACTCGAATCCTCTGGTCACTTACCCCGACAGCCTCACCTCGTTTCCTAGCGGTGCAGGTGGCACTCCATCCATCGTCGTCTTTTCTCCGAATTTCCGCAGCCCCTATGTCGAGCAGGCCAATGTCGCGGTGGAACACCAGTTCGGCAGCGAAACCGCGCTCAGCGTCGGATATGTCTACAGCCACGGCCTTCACCTCTTGGGAAATTCCAACGGGGTCACGCGCCAGGCTAACGGTAATTTTGGGTTCGATCTGAACCTTGTCCCGCCGGATCAACAAGTTGCTTTCGGAGGATCCGCAAACACCGCCACCGTGACGTTGCCGAACGGAAAGACGTATACGACGCCGGATTTCAGCGCCATCGATGGCTTCATCAATCCCAACTTCGGCACCATCAATGCCATCGATAATTCCGGCCTGTCCATCTACAACGGCCTGCTAGTCTCGCTACGCCACCACTCACGCCAGTTCCTGAGTTCGGTCGCCTACACGCTGTCGAAAACTACCGACCAAGGGACCGGATACTTCAATCAGTTCGACCAGGCCTCGCAGCGCGGGCCTTCGCAACTCGATCAGACTCATCGCTTTGTGGCGACCGGGGTATGGTTTCCCCAGTTTCGCGCGCTGAAAAATTTCGAAGTCAGCAGTATCGTCACTCTGGCCAGCGGTCGCCCCTACACTGCAGTCTTCGACAACCCCGAGGTAAATTTCTCCATCGTCCCGGGCGAGAAGTTCAATTCCTTCCGCGGCCCGACATTCAAGGATGTCGATTTCAGTATTTCTCGAGTCTTCCATCTGGGGGAGCGCTACCAGTTGAGTTTCCGGGCGGAGGCTTTCGACATTTTCAACCATCCAAACTACCAGCAAAACGTGATCAACAACGTGCAATACCAAATCTGCCCCGATCCAACACAGCAGTGCCCCATCGTGAACCCGAACAACAGCACCGACCAGATCTGGGCCCTGGCTCCCAACCCGGATTTCGGGGCGCCCGGCGCGATCGTCCCCAAATTCGGCTCGCGAAGTTTCCAATTCTCTACGCGGTTCGCGTTTTGAGTTTCGGGTTTACGCCCGGCTCAATTTGAGCGATGCGAACGGAAAGACAGTTCTGAAATAACCCGCCTCGGGTAAACTGTTGGAAAAAGACGCTGGATCGGGATAGTTGGTGTAATCAGGCGTTACACCAACTAAGAATGTTCCTCAGCCTAAGAACGTTCCTCAGCGCTGTCGCGGAAGCCGAGATTGGCTTCCCCGATTCCAGCCCCGCCAATAACTCTCCCACCAACCGCAAGATGCGTTAATCTGCGAAGGATGCGTCTGTTGCGCTTTTTCCGCCCATCACACCAGCACACCGCCTTCTCGGCGACGCTGCTGCTGATGGGCGCTATCACGCTCTCGCGCGTAATCGGATACATCCGCGAGGCCTACATCGCCTACGCTTTCGGCGCCGGGCAGCAGACCGACGCCTACGTCGCCGCGTTCACACTGCCCGACTGGCTCAATTACGTCGTGGCCGGCGGCACCGCCTCGATCACATTCATCTCCATCTATACCCGGTTTTTGGCGGAAAAGCGCGAGCAGGACGCGCAGAAAACATTCTCGATCATCATCACCGTAATGACCACCGTGCTCGTCGCCGGCACTATCCTCGCCGAGATCTTCACGCCCCAGTTCGCCGGTTGGATGTTCCACGGCTTCACGCCGGAGCAGTTGCAACTCTGTGTTCATCTCACGCGCATTCTTCTACCCGCGCAGATCTTCTTTTACGTCGGAGGAGTCGTTTCGGCGGTGCTGCTCTCGCACCGTCTCTTCCTGTTGCCGGCATTCGGTCCGCTGATCTACAACGT
>DATFVD010000634.1:0-7451 GCA_035260505.1 Terriglobales bacterium | reverse complement strand
CCGGCAGGAATTTGGCCTTCCGCTGAGAATTGAAAATGATGCTCGCATGGCGCTGCTTGGCGAACGCTATGCCGGAGCGGCTCGCGGCTTCGACGATGTCGTAATGACCACCCTGGGAACAGGCATCGGTGGAGCGGCCATGATTGGTGGAACACTGATTCGCGGTAAGCACGCGCAAGCTGGCTGCCTGGGGGGACACCTCCCCGTGCTCTTCAATGGCCGGACTTGTACCTGCGGGAACATCGGATGTCCCGAGGCCGAGGCTGCAGGCTGGTCCATTCCGCTGGTGGCACGCGACTGGCCGGGGTATGCCGACAGCGCCCTCGGCAAAGATGAACCGGTGAACTTCGAAAAGATCTTCCGTTACGCTGACCAGGGGGACCCGGTGGCAACTGAGCTGCGCGATCGCTGTCTGCATATTTGGGCCGCCAGTACGACGGGACTGATTCACGCCTATGATCCGGAAATCGTTGTCTACGGCGGAGGAGTCATGAAGAGTGCGGCTATCATCATTCCGTTTGTGCAGGCCTATGTAGAGAGACACACCTGGACGCCGTGGGGCAAGGTGAAGGTAAAAGCGGCAGAACTCGGAAACAATGCGGGCTTGCTGGGGGCGGTTGCATTACTCTCTCAACCGATCGGATGACTTTGCGCTCGAACTACGACAAATCTCCCGCTGTTCCTGTTTCGTCATCCCCGGGCAACTGCCAGGTTGGGTGGGCCGCGATCATTGCGGCGATGACCGAACGCTTGCGCGGAGTAAGCCAGGCTGCGCGAACAATTTTGTGCATAGAATGTTACCCGGGAGTCTTCGAAGACCAAGTCGAGCAGGCGCTTGCCGCCGGAGTCCGTCCCGGATTGACGGTGAGAACCAGTGCCCTTTTCAAGAGTCCTCGCGAGGTCGATGCGCTGGTCGCGCAGTACCTGGGCGATGACCCTGTTTTTGGCAGGATGAACGACATAGTCATCCACGACTTCTTCAATCCTCGGCAACTGACGGCGGCCCGTGAATCCATCGCAAAGAACGAGGGACTGACGGTCATTGTCGGCACCGGCGCCACGCTAGTCGTTGGAACCGGCACCGGCGCCGCCGAGCACACGGTGCTGGTCTATGCCGACATGGCGCGTTGGGAAATCCAGATGCGATATCGCCGCAACGAGATCGGCAATCTTGGAGCGGATAACGCTTCCGTAAGCACGTCTGAGAAATACAAGCGGGCTTATTTCGTGGACTGGCGTGCCGCAGATCGCCTTAAGCAGACAGTCTTCTCCGAGATTGATTTTTTGCTGGATACAAATGACCCAACCACGCCGAAGATGATTTCGGGAAATGATTTGCGCGAAGGATTGCGCATCACGGCGCACCGGCCTTTTCGCGTTGTTCCGTACTTTGACCCCGGACCCTGGGGCGGCCACTGGATGGAAAAAATCTGCGGGCTCTCGCCCGAGGGAGCTCCAAACCACGCCTGGTGCTTTGACTGCGTGCCGGAAGAGAATAGCTTGCTTCTGGGCTTCGGGAACGTGAAAGTCGAGATCCCCGCCATCAATCTCGTGTTCCAGCATCCTCGCGAATTGCTGGGTGAGGCGGTCCACGCGCGCTTCGGCAAAGAGTTCCCCATCCGCTTCGACTTTCTTGACACGATGGGTGGCGGCAACCTTTCCCTTCAGGTTCATCCTCTGACTGAATATATTCAGGACAAGTTCGGCATGAACTACACGCAGGACGAGAGCTACTACATGCTGGATGCCGGCGACGACGGTTGCGTCTATCTGGGACTGCGGGAAGATATCAACCGCGATGCCATGCTGCGGGAGTTACGCGTCGCGCAAAGTGGGGGGCCCGCTTTTCCCGCGGAGAGTTACGTAAACGTTTGGCCCGCGAAAAAACATGACCATTTCCTGATCCCCGCAGGTACTATCCACTGCTCCGGAAAAAACAGCATGGTGCTTGAGATCAGCGCCACCCCCTACATTTTCACTTTCAAGCTGTGGGACTGGGGACGCCTCGGCCTGAACGGGTTGCCCAGGCCGATTCACCTTCGTCATGGCGAAGCGAATATCCAATGGGATCGCACGACAGAGTGGGTGCGTCGTAACCTCGTAAATCAGATCGCGACGCTTGGTTCGGGCCCGGGATGGCGAGAGGAGAAGACCGGACTCCACGAACGCGAGTTTATCGAGACTCGCCGCCATTGGTTTACGGGCGCGGTGGCGCATCGTGGAACCGGCGGCGTCAATGTCCTGAACCTGGTCGAAGGTCGCGAAGCAGTGGTCGAAAGTCCAACGCGCGCGTTTGAGCCTTTTGTAGTGCACTATGCCGAGACTTTTATCGTTCCGGCCACGGTCGGGGACTACAGCATCCGCCCGTTCGGCGAATCCGCGGGGAAAGAGTGCGGGACCATTAAGGCGTTCGTGAGAACCAGACCGTAGCATTTAGTACGTGGCAGAGGAGATTCAGCAGCGTGAAAAGGGTGTTTATCCGATGTTTGTTCATGGCCCTGGTCGCAAGTTGCGCTGCGCAGGTGCAGCACAAAGCTGCTCCGCGCGTCAAGACGCCCGCGTCTTGCGTGCACTTGCAAGATGGCGCGTTTCACACCGCCGCGCTTGATCGAGAGATGAAGTATCGCGTTCTGCTTCCTTGTGCCTATCAGGCGGGTAGCGGGCGTTTTCCGGTGTTGTATCTTCTCCACGGTCTCTACGGAGACTATTTGAACTGGGATACGCGCACGAACCTTGAACGCAATGCCGAAAGGTACGAGTTGATCGTGGTCATGCCGGATGCCGGTGACTCCTGGTATACGAATTCATCCACGGACCCAAAGGACAAGTTTGAAGACTACATTGCCAAAGATCTGATCGCGGAAATTGACGGCAAATTCCGCACGCTGCGCGATCGCCATTCGCGAGCGATTGCCGGACTGTCGATGGGTGGATACGGAGCTTTGAAGATCGCGCTTCGCTATCGCGGTGATTTTGCCTTCGCCGGCAGCCTCAGCGGCGCCCTCAACGCCCCCCAGGATCTTGGAGACAAGAGGCCGGAGTTTCGTGATCAACTGCTCAAAGTGTTTGGCTCACCGGGCAGCGCGGTACGGCCGGACAACAATGTGTTTTTACTACTCCAAAGTGCCGGCGTGAAAGACCTTCCTTATTTCTACCTGGCATGCGGGAGCGCTGACGACTTCCTGCAAATCAATCGTGATTTCGCGGCACAGCTTTCGTCTCGAAGGGCTCCTTATGAGTATCACGAGACTGTCGGCGGACACGGATGGGACTACTGGGACCGGTCGGAGCAGGATCTGCTCCAGGCAGTCGCGAACGTTATATCGGTTCGACGCTGAGGCAATTTGGACTAGCAGCCAACCGGTGTATTTTGCGGATCGGACGAGGTTCGTAGTGCTAGGGTGATCGTCGAGAGTGCCTGGTTCTGGTACAAAGGCACATCCATATTTCTCTGTGCTGCTTTGGGAGGAATTCATGCTCAAGAGCGCTAGACACGTTCTCTTATCGCTCGCAGCCTTTGTCGTGGCGTCGCCCGTCGTCGCTCAAAGCCCACAATCTAGAATCGGCGATCCGGCCATCGAGGCCGTGACCTCCCAACTGCGAGACTTGACCCATCTCGCGGCGGACGAATGGCGCTACCACGCCGGCGACCTGCCACACGGTGAGGATGCCGGTCTTGACGACAGCAGGTGGACCGTCGTCAAGAGTAGAAGTCAGGCTCCCGAAAGCGCCGTGTGGTATCGCAGATGGATTGTGGTTCCACCTACGCTGAACGGGTACGACCTCACCGGTACAAAGCTTTGGTTCAAGTTTTCCGCCTACGCTAACGGCCCGCTTCCTGAAATCGTGTATTTTAATGGCCGCCGTGTGGCCATGGGGGAGGATTTGGAGCCGATCATTCTGCTTGATCCCGTAAAGACGGGCGACAGAGTTCTGATCGCCGTCAAACTTCTCCAAACGGTGGACAGGAAGCACTTCGACGACGCTGAAGTGCGCGTGGATTTTGCCAACTCTCGACCGAGTCCACTGGATCTATTGCAGGAGATTGAAACTGCTTGGGCCCTCGCCCCATCGCCAGGAACAGAATCGCAGCGAGTTGCAGAAGCTGTGGAAAGAGCTGCGAAGGCGGTGGATCTCGGCGCTCTTCGGGAAGCAAAGCAGTCGGCCTTTGACACGTCGCTCGAAAAGGCGCACGCATTGTTGTTAGAGGTAAAGCCCGACTTAAAGGGAACGTCAGTCCGCTTGACCGGAAACGCCCATATCGATGCTGCCTGGCTGTGGCCCTGGACGGAGACCGTCGATGTCGTCCGGCACACTTTCGGCACCGCATTGCAACTCATGAATGAGTACCCCCAGTACACCTACACGCAATCAGCGGCAGCCTACAACCAGTGGATGGAGGAAAAATATCCCTCGCTGCATCAGCAGATCGTCGATCGCGTGAAGGAAGGACGATGGGAAATGGTCGGCGGAATGTGGGTGGAACCCGACCTCAACATGCCGGATGGCGAATCTCTGGTGCGCCAGTTGTTGCTTGGTAAACGCTACTTCAAGGAGAAATTCGGCGCCGATGTGCGCATCGGATGGAACCCGGATTCGTTCGGGTACAACTGGCAGTTGCCGCAGATTTACAAGAAGTCGGGAATCGATTATTTCGTCACGCAGAAGATGGCCTGGAACGATACCAATAAGTTGCCGATGAAACTCTTCTGGTGGCAGTCGCCGGATGGAAGCCGCGTACTGACCTACTTCCCGCACGACTACGTAAACGATATTGAGCCAACCAGAATCGCAAGCGATGTTGCCGTCGCCCGGCGACTCAACCCCGGCACGCCAGTAATGATGCACCTTTATGGCATCGGCGACCACGGAGGCGGTCCGACGCGCAACATGCTCGACCTCGGTCTCCACTGGACCAGCACTGATCGGGTTGCTCCACCAATGAAATTCAGCACGGCGCAGGATTTCTTCTCTGAGATTGAAACCAAAATTGATACCGAGGATGCTCCCACCTGGAACTACAAGGTGATGGCTGCGGGCGGCGCCCGATTGCGCGTGCCACCCGCGGGCAAGGTCAGTCTCCCGGTGTGGAACGATGAGTTGTACTTTGAATATCACCGTGGCGTCATGACGACACAGGCCGAGCACAAACGTAATATGAGGCAGAGCGAAGAGCAGTTGCTGAATGCGGAAAAGTACGCGTCGCTCGCATGGCTTTTGGGCAATCCCTATCCGCACGACCGGCTCAATGAAGCGTGGCAGAAAACTCTGTTCAACCAGTTTCACGATCTTGCTGCGGGCTCCGGCATCGGAGTGCTTTATAAAGACTCGCAGCGTGATTACGATGTGATCCGCTGGACTACGGAAGAAGCCACGATCAACGCTCTAAAAACAATTTCGTCTCAGGTGAACACGGGCAATGCGTCAAACGGAGTGCCGGTGATGGTGGTCAACCCCTTAGCCTGGTCGCGGACTGACTTGGCCACTTTTGACGTTCAGATGCCCGCTGCCCCCAAAGGTGGGATCTCGGTGCGCGATTTTCAAGGCAAGACCCTGCCATTCCAGGAGTTGTCAAAAGACTCGTCCACCCACACCTTTAGGCTACTTGTGGAAGTGAAAGATGTTCCATCGCTCGGGTACGAGGTGCTGCACGTGGTTCGCGGCGGCAATTCCGCGCCGACAGATTTGAGAGTTAACGGACTGACTCTTGAAAATTCGTTGCTGCGCGTAACGGTTGATCCCAAGA
The DNA here is from genome assembly GCA_035260505.1 of Terriglobales bacterium. Lineage (GTDB taxonomy): Bacteria > Acidobacteriota > Terriglobia > Terriglobales > Acidobacteriaceae > Acidiflorens. The sequence goes on along the minus strand of DATFVD010000634.1, from coordinate 1,705 downwards.
CCGGCTGCATCAAGAGCCTTTTCCACAAAGCCGCGAACTTTGAATCGATTGCGGCAGGCGGCTGTGGCAATCAGCTTCAAACATTTCAGGACACGCCAAAAGATTACGACGCCTGGAACATTGATGCCGATTTCGAGAAGCAAGTCACAACGTTGGACAAGGCCGACTCGGTCGAACTGATCGAGAAGGGCCCGGTGCGAGCGACAATCAGGATTGCGCGTACCTGGCAGAATTCCAAATTCGTTCAAGACATCACCCTCTCTGCGGGCCTTGATCGCGTCGATATCTCCAACAGCATCGATTGGCACGAAACCCACGTGCTCTTGAAGGCAGCGTTTCCACTGGCAGCGTCGGGACCCCAGGCAACCTATGAGATTCCTTACGGTTCGATCGAGCGTCCAACGACGCGCAACAATAGTTGGGAAGCAGCGAAGTTTGAAGTCCCCGCACTCCGCTGGGCGGAACTAGGCGATGGGCATCACGGTTTCAGCCTGATCAATGAGTCGAAGTATGGCTATGACGCCAAGGGCAATGTGCTTCGACTTTCGCTTCTGCGTTCTCCGACCTGGCCCGACTCCGAAGCCGATCGCGGCCATCACCAGTTCAGTTATTCTCTCTACCCGCATTCCGGTGACTGGAAACAATCGCTCACTGTGCGTCGCGGCTATGAATTCAACTACCAGCTCCGAGCATTCCAGGTCGAGGCGCGTGAGGGCATCTTGTCCCCGCAGCACTCATTCATTCAGATCACAGGCATTGGCACCACCGGGGAGCATGTCGTGCTCACCGCTCTTAAGAAGACAGAGGACGGCGACGCGCTGCTTCTCCGGTTCTATGAATGGGCCGGGAAAGCCGGAGATGTGCAGATCAGTCTGCCGGACGGTGCGAGCAGTGCATCGTTGACGAATCTGATGGAAGAGCCCGAGGGCGCAAAGCTTTCCGTGACCAACCATCAGGTCGCAATCCCCGTGCACCCCTACGAAATCGTTTCTGTGCGCCTGGAATTTGCCCAATCTCGCTCAGCTCAACCCTAAGTTTTCAGATTTCGTTTGATTTGGTTTAGCGGCACCGCGCAACGCGCGGCGGATTTGTAGCTTCAGAGTCGCCGACTTCGCGGTCGATGACAGCGAACAAAAGCCGACACGGGGCTCTGCTTCATCGACGCGGTAGTGCGGAGAGCACTCCTCCGGCGATTACAGCAATTTGGGGCAGAGCTGTACTGATTTTTATTCGGTCTGTTACAATTTGCTCACAGCGCATGGACAGATGCTCTGGGTTCGCAGGGTCGCAAAACAGGATTCGGGCGTTGGGTTTCCGTTTCGTTTCCATTAGGTCCGGGAATTCGGTTATTCCGGGTGGAGATGGCTAACCCTGGCGAGTCGACAGCAAGATAAAGAGAAGAAAATCAAGGGTTTCCCGCGAACCCGATGAAAACAAGCTGGGGACGTAGTTCAGTTGGTTAGAACGCTGCCTTCACACCCTTTCCAGCAAGTATCTCCCTTATTTATCAATTACTTCCAGCGAGACCCGAATTCCCGCATTCTAACCGACCCGTGTGGGATTTGGCGGTGGAAGTTGGCGCCGGAAGCTGAACCAGCGCTTGATCACTGACGGCTGCTAGCTAATGCGGAAGTCGGAAAGGACAACAAGAGCTTGTCCATAGCGCGATCCATCGCATTGCTCATTTCGCTCACCACCGCCGGTA
>DATFVD010000633.1:0-9466 GCA_035260505.1 Terriglobales bacterium | reverse complement strand
CTTGAGTACATCGTTGGGGGCAAGCGGGCGGGCGAAGTAATTCGCCTGGGCGCTGAAGAATGGCAAGCACTCCGGAAGCGACAATTATTCGAATCTCATCGGTTGCCCTGTTGCCGCCAAAACAGCCTTCCACCAAAAGCCACCGGGGTCGATCCGCTTCTTCTCAAGGACGAGCATCTCAATAGGGATATGAATAAATACATCATGCAGATACCCGATCACTAAACTGGTTTTGCCAGCCATCGCAGCGTGCACGGCGTTGCGCGCATAAAGATCACATAGGATCGAATCGGCAGCATTGGCGGGGCTGCTTCGAATCAGGTAGCTTGGGTCGAAGTATCGCATGGTGATCGGAATGTTAGCCTCCTTAAAGTAATCCTTGATTCGTTCGCGCAGAAGCAAGCCGATGTCTTTGAGCTTGATGTTGCCGGACGGATCCTTGTCGGCAGGCGCATCCTCGAACAGCTCTTGGCCGGCGCCTTCGGCCACAACTACGACGGCATGGGCCCGCTTTTTGAGGCGTTCTTTCAATTCTAAAAGGAGCCCATTCGGACCGTCCAGCTTGAAGGGTACTTCCGGGATCAAGGTAAAATTCACGTCCTGGTTCGCTACCGTTGCGCCGGCTGCGATGAACCCGGCGTGCCTGCCCATGAGTTTTATCAGAGCCAGGCCGTTGTGAACACTGCGTGCTTCGGTGTGTGCGCGGTCGAGAACTTTGACCGCTTCCTCAACCGCAGTGAAGTAACCGAAAGTGCGTGCCACAAACGCTACGTCGTTGTTGACCGTTTTCGGGATGCCAACAACCGACAGCGGATGACCTCGCTGCCTGGCTTCTTGAAAAAGTGCATTGGCGCCGCGCTGGGTGCCGTCGCCGCCAACCGTGAACAGGATGTGAACATCGCGCCGAATGAGGTTCTCGACAGCGCCTGCCATATCGACAGGGCCGCGAGAAGTCCCGAGTATCGTTCCGCCGTGTTGATGAATCTGGTCAACAAAAGCGGACGTGATCACCGTAGGTTCCGGACCGTGCCCGGGGTCGAGCCCCTGATAACCGCCCCTGAACCCCAGCACCTCGGCCACTCCGTAGGTATGATGGAGTTCAAGGAATAACGCGCGGATCACGTTGTTCATGCCTGGGCATAAGCCGCCGCAGGTTACGATACCGGCGCGCGTCTTTGCCGGGTCAAAGAACGACTTCGCACGCGGTCCGGCGAGCTCAAAGAGCACTTCATCCCGCTTGGGTGCGGCCGGATCGCGCACAATAACGACGGGAACCCGTGCCTGGTCACTGACTGCGTGTGGAACGGGTGAAGGGAATCGGCCCTCGCCAAGAGAGGTTATATTCATCGTCCCACCTCTTCGTGTACGGGATTCATGTTCCAGATCTGCTCGCAATATTTGCCAATCATCCACATAAGAGCAGCACGAGGATCTGCGCCGACAGGATGCGTAGCACCATGGTGAGTGGATAGACGGTGGCATAGGACACCGTTGGAACATCTGAGCGGCTGATGTTCGAAGCGAACGCGAGCGCCGGTGGATCGGTCATGCTACCTGCCAGCAAACCGCAGAGCGCCATGAAGTTCATCTTTAGCACACCGCGCGCAAACACGCCGACCACCAGGAGGGGCGGGACTGTGACGAACAGCCCCACACAAAGCCAGAGCGCACCGACCGGACTAAAGACGGTCGAAAAGAATTTCGCTCCAGCCATCAGTCCAACGGTCGCGAAAAACAGGGCGATACCGAACTCGCGAAACGCCAGGTTCACGTTGGCGGGCATGTGCCAGACCAACCGGCCAATCCGCCCCACGCGCCCCAGCGCCAGCGCAACGATGAGCGCTCCGCCCGCAAGCCCAAGCCGTAGCGGCTGCGGTAAACCCGGCACCGCTACGGGCACAGTGCCCAAGGCAATGCCGAGCGCGATGCCAATGAACAGGGGAATGAAGTGCGTTTCATTGAGTTCTTTGAGCGAATTGCCCAGGAAAACCGCCGCCTGCTGGGTGCTCTCTTGGCTGCCCACCACCTGGAGCACGTCCCCAAAACGCAGGCGCAGGTCCTGCATGGCGCTCAGCTCCAGGTCGGCCCTCGTCATCCGGGTAATGACCACGCCGAACAATTGATCGAGCCCCAATTCCCTGACCGACTTTCCGAGGGCGCGCTTGTTGGTCACCACGACCCGCGAAGCGGTCAAGTCGCCAGGCGCCTGAAGCAAGTCCTCGTCGCTTCGACGTCCCACGACCTGCTGGAACCGGTCCAGCATCGCGCCTGTGCCCACGGCGACGATCCGGTCGCCGTTCTTCAACACAGTGCCGCCTGCGGCAAGGTGGACCTCGGCCTCGCCGGCCCGGCGAATTCGCGACACTGTCACACCCGTTTCCCGCCGACCTGGAATGGCCTCGACCTCCACGCCTTCCAAGTTCGGGTTCTCGACGATCAGGGTACGCCGTTCCAGCGGTTCAGCGCCGCGGCGTTGCTCAGCGGCAAATGCCTTCGCCTCCTTGAGCGGGTCGATGCGAAAGAGTCCTTTCAACGCAAGCAAGGTGCCGATGATGCCGGCAATCGCTACGGGGTACGTGACCGCGTAAGCCAGCGCCGGCAATTCATGTCGGTCAGGCGAAACGCCGGGCAGGGTCGTGAGGGTCTGCTGTGCAGCACCCAAGGAGGGTGTGTTGGTCGTCGCGCCGGACAGAAGGCCGAGCACAGCGGCCGGGTCAATGCCCAGCAGCCAGCCCAGGGCCGGCGCCGTCAGCGCGCCGAGAGCGACTACCGTCGCGGCGAGCGCGTTGAGCACAAGGCCCTGCTGGCGTAAAGCAGCCAGAAAACCGGGTCCAAGCTGCAGGCCGATGGTGAAGACAAACAGGATCAGGCCAAACTCCTTCACGAATTCGAGGGTGGCGTGATCCACCGGTTTGCCAAAGTACCCAGCCAGGATGCCGGCAAACAGCACGCCGGCAGTCCCCAGGCCGACGCCACGCACCTTCAAGCTCCCGACCGCCATTCCCGCCACGCACACCAAGGCGAGGACGCCGATGGCGTGCGCAACCGGTTGCGCCGTGTGCATCTGGAAGAGCCAGTTCATAGGGCTAGTGAAACCTCCCCTCAAAACAGGAAGATGTAAGGGTATTCAGGCCGCGTTGGGAATAGCGCCGCATGGGTGAGGCGACCTCGCTATTACGGGAACGAAACCTTGTTAAAGATCGGGGTCGATCACTGCTGCAGAGGGACACCTCTTCCATTTGCCTGCGCATCTTATCCCAGAAGCTCTGCGACCAGCCCTTTTTCTTCTTTCAACTCGTTGACACTCGCGTCAATTTTCCGGCGGCTGAAGTCATTCAACGACACGTTCTGAACAATCTCCCACGCGTGACCCACGGTACAAATAGGGAACGAACTGATCAGACCTTTTTCGACTCCGTAGCTCCCATCCGAACAGACGGCGACGCTGTGCCAATCACCTGCAGGAGTCGGATGTACCAGCGACCAAACCGCGTCAATTGCGGCATTTGCTGCGGAGGCTGCCGAGGAGGCTCCCCTGGCTTCAATGATCGCCGCGCCACGCTGCTGCACAATTGGAATAAAGGTCTCCTTGAACCACGGTTCATCCTTGATTACTTCAGTTGCAGGTTTGCCTTCAATTTTGGCATTGTAAAAGTCGGGATATTGCGTCGAGGAATGATTGCCCCAAATCGCTAGGTTAGTGACCGAAGAGACGTGGGTGCTGGCTTTGGCCGCTAGTTGCGATTTTGCTCTGTTTTCGTCAAGGCGAGTCATCGCGAACCAACGATCGCTTGGCACGCCCTTTCCGTTATTCATCGCAATCAGGCAGTTGGTGTTACACGGATTTCCGACCACGAGCACACGCACGTCTGAAGCCGCATTTTTCTCGATGGCTCGTCCCTGTCCGGTGAAAATCTTACCGTTGATTCCGAGTAACTCGTTGCGCTCCATCCCTTGTTTCCGGGGCACGCTTCCGACCAACAGAGCCCAGTTCACTCCTCGAAACCCCTCGTCGAGATCAGTGGTGGGAATTATGGACGTGACCAGGGGAAACGCACAATCTGCCAACTCCATCACGACTCCCTCGAGCGCTTTCAGGGCGCTGGGAATCTCGATTAAGCGCAGCTCGAGCGGTTGGTCCGGACCTAACATCGAGCCGGAAGCGATACGAAACAGGAGCGAATAACCAATCTGACCTGCAGCACCTGTCACAGCGACTTTCACGGGAGATTTCATATTTAAGAGTAACTAAGAGTTTTACCTGTTAAATAAGCGCCGATTTCGTGTGTTCACCCACAGCGACTCAATACTGTCGAGTCACTAACATGCGCGAGTCCGCCAGTTACAACGCTTTTCCAGAGTTTTGAACAACATGGTCATGGGCCTCCTTAGCTTGTGCGGCAACCGAGAAGTTTCCCAGACAATAGTGCGTTTTCCGGGTCGAGGTTGCTGCCGGTAAAGCAACTGAGCGTACAAGGCTCATGCGGATGAAACCGGCCCAGCGGCTTTGACTTCGGCACTCACGCCCCCTTCGTAGGCCGTGAAGTTTTTGGTGAAAAGACCTGCAAGCTTCTTTGCGGTTGCATCAAAGGCTGTCTTGTCGGCCCAAACATTGCGCGGAATCAGTATTTCAGCCGGCACGTTTGGACATTCGCTCACCACATCGAAACCGAACACCGGATCGCGCTGGGTTTTCGCCTTTACGAGTGCTCCATTATGGATGGCATCGATGATTGCGCGAGTGTTAGCCAGCTTGATGCGCTTCCCGGCGCCATAGGCTCCTCCGCTCCAACCAGTGTTCACCAGCCACACCCGTGTGCCGTGTTGCTTCATCTTGGCGGCAAGCATTTCTGCATATTTGTTTGGATGCCACATAAGGAACGGGCCACCAAAGCAGGCGGAAAACGTCGCCGAGGGCTCCTTTACTCCCATCTCAGTGCCCGCAACTTTCGCGGTGTAGCCGCTGATGAAATGATACATTGCCTGGGCCGGTGAGAGCGAACTGACTGGAGGAAGCACGCCGAATGCATCGCAGGTTAGAAAAATTACGTCCGTCGGATGGCCGGCAACGCACGGAATCTTCGCATTCTGGATGAATTCTATAGGATAGGCGCCGCGGGTGTTCTCGGTAATGCTGACGTTTGTATAATCTACCAAGTGGTCTTCATCGAGCACGACGTTCTCGAGCACTGCGCCGAAGCGAAGCGCTTGGAAAATATCTGGTTCGTTCTCTGGCGTGAGATTGATGGCCTTGGCATAGCAACCACCTTCGATGTTGAAGATACCTTCGTCGCTCCAGCAATGCTCATCATCTCCGATGAGATAGCGTTTGGGATCGGCAGAAAGCGTGGTTTTACCGGTCCCACTTAGGCCGAATAACAACGATGAGCGTCCGGTCTGTTTGTCCGCCGTGGCCGAGCAGTGCATCGAGAGTATGCCGCGTTTGGGCGCAAAGTAATTGGCAACGGTGAACACGCCTTTCTTCATCTCGCCGGCGTATTCAGTGCCAAGAATGACGAGTTCCCTGTCTTCGAGGCTCAAGTCGACGCTCGTCTCGGAACCCATACCCGCGGTGAGCCGATTCGCTGGGAATGCACCGGCGTTGCAGATGACAAAGTCAGGTGCCCCGAAATTTTCCAACTCCTGCTTAGTGGGCCGGATAAGCATAGTATGCATAAAGAGCGCGTGGTACGGCCGGGAGCAGATGACGCGGACCTTGATGCTAGATTTTGTGTCCCAGCCGGCAAAGCCATCGAAACAATAGAGCCGGTTGCAGATATTAAGATAGTCGCGCGCTCGCTCGCTGTTGATGGCAAAGGTTTGGGGTGTGATCGGGATATTGACCGTGCCCCACCAGATATCAGCTTCGGAGTCGGGATGATTTACAACCCGCTTGTCCTTGGGCGAGCGGCCGGTTTTTACTCCGGAATAGGCAACCAGCGCGCCTTTTTCGGCGATGCTAGCGTCCTTCTCGTAGCGGATGGCGTGCTCGTACAGCTCGCTGGGAGGTAGATTGCGGTGGATTTCGGCGACGGTAATGCCGTGATCCTTAAGGTCGAACAGAGCAGGCATAAGCAGTATTATTCTTTTTCTTTTATTTCCGCGAGGCTATAGCGTTCCAAATTGTCAATCGTCGCCTTTTGTGCCGCCATTAACCAGTTTACCACGTCACCGATCGAGAGAATCCCAACCAGCTGGTTCCTTCCAGAACAGGAAGATGGCGCACGCGCTTTTCGGTGATTATTCGCATGCACTCTGAAACACTGTTGCTCGGGTTAACGGTTACGAGCTGCTTAGTCATTATCTCATTTACGGGAGTTTCCTTGGAGGATCTTCCCTTCAGAATGACTTTCCGTGTGTAATCGCGTTCGGAAACAATTCCGACCAGTGTTTTATTGTCTACAACCGGTAGCGCTCCGACGCTTTTCTCATCCATTAACTGGATGGCATCAAAAACCATCGCATTCGGACCAATCGACCAGACGGTGGAGGCCTTTTTACGCGCCAAGATCGCCCTGACATTTCCGCTGACATTCATACTCGGTTTTAGTTTGTTACAACCATATGATTATTTGTTCCAACCCCAATCACCGATCCGTAAGGGCCGCGATTCCGGGCAATTCCTTTCCCTCCAGAAGCTCGAGAGACGCCCCTCCTCCCGTCGAAATAAAAGTCATCTTTCCCGCGAGGCCGAACTGTTTAACTGCGGTCACCGAATCCCCTCCTCCAATGATCGTCTTCGCAGTGGACGCCGCCAGAGCTTCGGTTAATTCCTTGGTGCCAGTCGCGAAATCTGGAATTTCAAAAATCCCGACCGGCCCGTTCCAGAGGATGGTCTTGGCCTTGGCGATTTCGACCTTAAACCGCGCAATAGTCTCTCGGCCGATGTCAACTGCTTGCCATCCCTCAGTGATGCCCTGACCCGAAGCGTGCGCGGGAGTGTTTCGACTCTGTGCGCCAGCCTTCAATTCGTCCGTCTCGATGTCGTCGACGGGTAACAGAAATTTGAGGCCTTTCTCTTTAGCGAGTGACAAGAGCTCTTCGGCGAGATGAACCTTGTCCGTCTCTACCCGACTTTTCCCCGTTGGAATTCCAAGCGCTTGGTAAAAGGTGTACGCCATCGCACCGCCGATCAAAAACACGTCGGCCTTTTCCATCAGCGCCTTAATCACGCCAATCTTGTCGGAAACCTTTGAGCCGCCCAGAATCACCAGAAACGGCCGATCCGGATTTGCCAGCTCATCCTTTAAATATTGAAGCTCGCGTTCCATCAACAATCCCATAGCAGCCTGCGGCAGGTATTTGGCTACTCCAGCCGTACTGGCATGCGCGCGGTGAGCCGCACCGAAAGCGTCGTTGACGTATACGTCACCCAGTTTTGCGAGGGCCTGAGCGAAGCTGTCGGCGTTGGCTTCTTCCTCTGAGAAAAACCGCACATTCTCAACCAGTAGAACCCCACTGTCAGGCAAGGCCTTGGAGAGGGCTTCTACGCTCGGGCCGATCACCTCCGGTGAAAAATCTACTGGAGGCGGAATCATCTCGGGCAAATAATCGGCAATCGGCCTCAACGAGTATTTCAGGTTCGGTTTGCCCTTCGGACGACCGAAATGAGCGAGCAAAACGACTTTCGCTCCTTTTACGCGTAGAAGCTCGATCGTAGGTAGACTTTCGCGAATCCGGGTATCGTCTGTGATTCGGATCTTTCCATCGATCTCCTCGGTCGGCACATTGAAATCGACGCGCACCAGGACGCGTCCTCCTCTCACCTCCAAGTCCCGAACGGATAATTTCTCCATAGTCCGACGATCCAATTACAAGAGTTGCTTTAACAGATCGACGCAACGATTGGAATAGCCCCACTCGTTGTCGTACCAGCTGACCAATTTGAAAAAGCGGCTATTGAGTTCGATGCCGGAGCCCGCGTCGAAGATACTGGAACGCGCATCATGGAGGAAATCGGTCGAAACCACTTCGTCTTCAGTATAGCCGAGAATCCCTTTTAAATAGGTCTCGCTGGCTACCTGCATAGCGGCACAAATCTCCTTATAGCTGGTCTCCTTGGTGGTTCGAACCGTCAGGTCGACAACCGAGACAGCTGGTGTCGGCACCCGGAAGGACATCCCCGTCAGCTTGCCTTTCACCTCAGGGCAAACCAGCCCGACAGCCTTTGCAGCTCCGGTGGTGGATGGGATCAAATTGATCGCTGCTGCCCGGCCGCCTTTCCAGTCCTTCCGAGACGGACCATCAACTGTCTTTTGGGTTGCAGTGTAGCTATGGACAGTTGTCATGAGTCCTTCCTCGATCCCAAAACCCTCTTTCAATAAGACGTGAACTACCGGCGCTAAACAGTTCGTCGTACAACTGGCATTCAAAATGATGTGATGCTGGGAGGGGTCATATTTCTCATGGTTTACCCCCATAACGACAGTGATATCTTCACGCTTGGCGGGAGCAGTGATAATGACCTTTTTTGCTCCAGCAACGAGATGGCCCTTGGCCATCTGTGCATCGGTAAAAAGGCCAGTCGACTCAATGACGATCTCACAGCCTAACTCTTCCCATGGAAGCGCAGCTGGTCCCTCTCTGACGGCAAGGCATTTTATCCTGTGTTCGTCGACGACCAGCGTATCGTCATCGTGTAGATCCGGACGGGACTTTGCGCTACTTACTTCGGCTTGAAAGCGACCTTGAGTCGAATCGTATTTTACAAGGTAGGCGAGATTACCTGCCGGAACCAGATCGTTCAGCGCAACAACTGCGATATCCTTCCCCAGGAGGCCTTGCTCAACAATCGCTCGAAACACGAGACGACCAATGCGGCCAAAGCCATTTATTCCAACGTTTTTCATAGTGCGTATTGTATTATTTGATTCCGGACAGTAGGCACCGGTGCGATTTTCTTCGACCGGCGTTGCTATGCTTCGTCGGGTTTTGTCATTGTCTGACAGATGCGCAAGGGAAAATGGTCATTGAGTTTTCCGGCGATGACCTCGTCTGCGGCTGCGACGATCAGTTCGGCTTTCTCGTTTGGAAGCTTTCCCAGATCATAATTTACGAGTGCCGCGGCCTTCTTCAGAATGCCGATAGCCCGAATCAGTTCGGGCGGCCTTCTATCCTCACCAATGTTAAAATGAATTAGCGAGCGAGCGGTTTGCGCCCCCCAATAAACCTCGTCAGGAAATTCGATCGTTCCCATGCTATCAGATTCCGTACGCATAAGTCTTTCCTCGAATGCTCAATCGCAGGTTTTTGCGGTGGGTATTGGCAAATGGTTGCAGCACGCACCAAAAACGCTCGTGGATTCGGGGGGACGAGAACTCTGCTTTCTCTACCTTTCCTAGATCTTTTGGAGACTTAACGCAACCCTTCATCGTCTGATCCTTTGCCCGATTATTGAGATCCGGCACCCTGTATCGGAGAGGCGGTCAGAACATCCATGGGATCAGCCCGCCCAAACAGTTCCTCG
>DATFVD010000632.1:0-2295 GCA_035260505.1 Terriglobales bacterium | reverse complement strand
GGTCATAAAAAGAACATTTTGATGTAGAATTGTTTTGTGGGATCACGCCTCTCCGCGCCAGGCCCACAAGAGAAACGCTTCGCGGCATATATAGAGGGCCTGGCGACAGCCGCGGGGCACGAAGACCGGCACACACCTTTGAAGAACTACTGCAAGGGATTGCTGTTACCGGGTGAACGCAAGAGCATTGAGCCGATGGCGGCCCGCTTGGATCCGGAGAATATCCAAGCGATGCGCCAGTCCCTACACCATTTGGTGGCGAAGGCGCCATGGAGCGATGAAGTACTGCTGGAACAGGTGCGCAAGCATGTGTTACCCACGATGCGGAAGCAAGGACCCGTGGTGGCCTGGATTGTGGATGATACCGGGTTTCCAAAGAAGGGCAAGCATTCGGTCGGGGTCACTCGTCAATACTGCGGTCAAGTGGGCAAGCAGGAGAACTGCCGTGTCGCGGTGAGTTTGTCGGTGGCGACCTGGAGTTCGAGTCTGCCTATTGAGTATCGTTTGTATCTGCCTAGGGAATGGGCCGAGGATGCCGAACGGCGGGAAAAGACGGAAGTGCCCGAAGAAGTTGAGTTTCAGACCAAGCCGGAAATCGCGCTGGATCAGATCCGCGCGGCGGTCGCGGCAAACCTGGATCGTGGCGTTGTTCTGGCCGACGCGGCATACGGCAGCAACACCGAGTTTCGTGACGGACTCACCGCACTCGGCCTGCAATATGTCGTGGGCGTGCAAAGCTCGATGACAGTCTGGGAGCCTGGCAAACAACCTTTACCAGCCAAGCCACGAGGAAAAACGGGACGACCTGCGCGGCTATTGCAACGGAGCGCGGACCATCAACCTGTCTCCGTGAAGCAGTTGGCGATGAGCCTGCCCGCCACTGCCTTCCGGGAAATCACGTGGCGTGAAGGCACAGACCGGAAGCTGCGATCCCGCTTTGCCGCCGTTCGTGTACGCGCAGCTCATCGGGATGACGAGAAAGCGGAACCTCACGCGGAGGAATGGTTGCTGATCGAATGGCCGCGAGAGGAGACAGAGCCCACTAAGTACTGGATGTCGACGCTGCCGCTGAACACCAAGCTCAAAGCTTTTATCAAGATGGCCAAACACCGCTGGATCATCGAACGGGATTACCAGGAGCTGAAACAAGAGTTGGGACTAGGACACTTTGAAGGCCGTAACTGGCGCGGGTTCCACCATCACGCGACGTTATGTATTGCAGCTTATGGGTTCCTGGTGGCCGAGCGGAACCGTTTTTCCCCCTCTGCCCGCGTCAGTCATCTTAGATTCGTTGCCCCCGGGCCGGCGCCGGACTTCCGCCCACGCGGGTCACCGGGTCCGCCCCGAGCGACATAATCCGCACTCGATCGCTACTATCCGAACCGCCATTGCACGCGAGTTGCTCAAGCGCCTTCCTCAGTGTCCCTTTTGCGGATCTCGTTCTGGATAATCCTCGGCGTCAATATCGGCATCGGCGATGCACGAGGCAGGGCGGGAATGGTTCGGTGCGGTGCGCCATGAGCCTTCCAGAAGTTCCACTGCGCTGAGTTTCTCAACAGCAATGCAGCGCCAGTTATCCGGCGAACCGACCGGCTGCAGGCCACTTTCGCTCTCACCGCCGTACTGATAGCACAGAACTCGAAGTTGTCCTTGTTTGTTTCTCCCCAACCGGTGTGGACAAAGCAGCCGATGCCGATCCTTGTACACAGCGGCTATCGGCCATCTATGTTCTACGGCTTTCCAGATCAGACGGTAGATGTCTTCCACCCGTTGAATTGTGCCCGGTGAAGTGCCCACGTCTTCAGAATACGGCGATCCGGCGCGCCCGATATTTATGACCCAGTAGTACTAGGTGGGGAAGTTGCAAAGCTCCTCCCCGCTCGGGAGGATCGACGTCGATGGGCATCGCTTCGAGCAAGAGCAAGAACTCCTCTGCTTGCTCAAAAACGATTCGTTTGCGGCGCACCGCCATCGTGAGAGCGTTTCCAATCTCACAAAACCACAACCACGGGACAACGGGTTTGTAGTCGTCGGAAATGCTTCTAAGAATTGTGAGGCTATATTCGCGGTCTTCTTCGTCGTCCAGGAACCACTTGAGGGCAAGCGACGTATCGACGACAAATTCGCCCATCAGTAGCGGTGGCCTTCATGGACCAGATCTCTGACTTTTTCACCGGGAGGCAGCTTGACCGATCGCCTCTCGGCGAAATCGATCATACGTCGAACCGCATCACTGCGAGATCCTCGCCGCTCTTGCCGCTCGTGGGGAAGGTTGGACAAAGCAGTGTCGAGAAT
>DATFVD010000631.1:0-10132 GCA_035260505.1 Terriglobales bacterium | reverse complement strand
CCTGACAGATTAGATGCCGGGAAGCGACGTCTCGTAAAGGACGGCTTCAAGCCCATCGCTTTGATGCGCAATTCCATTGCCGCGAAATAGAATAATGTTCTCTGGGAGGAGTCCCCTCTTGACGAAAACTGCATCGAATGCAACCCTGGCCGGCCAGGTCGCCGTCATCACCGGCGCCGGACGCGGCATTGGCCGAGCCATCGCCCTGAAGCTCGCCGAACTCGGCGCCCACACCATATTGTGTGGACGTTCCCGCCAAGCACTGGACCAAACCTCCGCCGTTATCCAGAACAGCGGCGGGTATAGCTCCGTGAAAAGCTCCGTAGTCGAATGTGATGTCACCGATCTGCATTCGGTCGAAGCGCTCGCCGAGCACGTCGAGCGCACTTTCCATCGGATAGACATTCTCGTCAACAATGCCGGCATCGCGGGCGCGGGAGGCCCTCTGCACCGGTTGCCGCCCGACGATTGGGAGCGTGTCCTGAACACGAACCTGCGCGGTGTCTACTACTGCATCCGCTGCCTGGCACCGCTCATGATCAAGACACGCAGCGGACACATCATCAACATCTCTTCCCTGGCCGGAAAGAACGCGCTCCCCAACGGGGCCGCCTATGCCGCCTCGAAGTGGGGACTGAATGGATTGACCTACTCGGTCGCCGAGGAATTGCGATCCCACAATATTCGCGTTTCGGTCATCTGCCCCGGCTCGGTTCACACCGAGTTCAGCGTGCATCCCGGAAAGAGCGCTGAGAAGATGTTGCAAGCCTCGGACGTAGCCCACGCCGTAGCCATGATCGTAACGCAGGCCCCGCAATCCTTCGCCAGTGAAATTTTGCTGCGGCCGACGCAGAAACCGTAAACAGCCGTCAGCCTTCGGCTCTCAGCCATCAGTTAAGGCGGGAGCCTTCGATTCCGCTGAGGATGACAATTTGAATAGGGTGCTGAGACCTGGTAGCTGAGGACCGAGAGCTGCGTTCAGTCTTTAAAAAGATTATCGAACGCCGCGCGCGCGTCATTTGGACGCTGACTGCCTTTGCTGGATGTTTCCTTTTCGACCATCACGCGGATGGAATAAAACGAGCAGTCGTTGCGCTTGTCTTTCGGAGAGATTCGGGCGGGGATTGGCTGATTGCATTCGAAGCGGCACGAAGGGTCAAAATGTTCGCATTGTTTGCAGGCGTGGAGGTCGAATCCGCATTTTGGGCATTGCCCGACCGGATCGGAGAGATTCTGCAGCAGCGCGCCGCATTCCGCACACCGGGAAACGGCTCGTGTTCCGGGCATGTTCATCGGACGCGGTCCGAAGGTGTTTTCTCTTTTCGGCTGCGCCGCGGGCTTCTCGAACTCCTTTTTCGGTCCGCCACCGGAATCCTGGTATCCGCGCTGGCGATATTTGCGGTCGGACAAGAAGTGCCTCCTTGCGGAACGCTCATTCTCCGCCTTTGGCGCGCCGGGCACAAGAGATTCTTTGGCTGACGGAAAAGCTTGTGGAGAGACGGGCGTCGTCCGGCCACGGCCACCCTGGACGGGCAAGGATGCCCGTCGCTCCACTGGGCTGGGATGCTTTTGGGCGGTGAATTGTCTTTCAGATTTCAGGGTGCTACCATCCGATAGACACGGTAATTGGTAATCAAGGAGGTAGTTATGGCGGATCGTGATGGCAACAGCTTCTTGTGGTTCCTGGCGGGACTCGGTGTTGGAGCGGTAGTGGGCGTGTTGTATGCGCCGCACTCCGGCGAAGAAACACGCGACGTGCTTCGTTCCAAAGCGCAGGAAGGCAGCGAGAAGGCGCGGCAGCAGGCGCGGCGGGCACGCGAACAAGCGAATGAATGGGTGGACCGCGGACGCGACGTGCTTAATCAGCAGAAGGAGCAGTTCCGCTCCGCTTACGAAGCGGGCCGTCAGGCATATAACGAGACGACTGCCGCCGGAGCCGAACCGTCGAAGAATCTTTAAGGGCTAAAAGCAAAAGGAGCAGCCCTAGAGCAGTTGAGGAGCAGCCATGGATGACACTCTCCTAAGAATTTTTATTGCGGTGACCACGTTCGCGGTCGTGGTCCAAGCGGGAATTCTGGTGGGCCTTTACCTCGCAGTCCGTAACAGCACGGCGAGGATGGAAGTTCTCGCCACCGAAGTGAAAAGCAAAGCGCTGCCCGCGATGGAAACGGTGCAGAGTATGCTGGTGGAACTGCGCCCGAGGATTGATGTCATAAGCAGCAACTTAGCCGAATCCAGCGACTTGATGCGCAATCAACTCGGCCGCCTCGACGCCACCGTCACCGATGCGCTCGACCGAGCGCGGCTGCAAGTCATCCGTGCGGATGAGCTGCTGAATCGCACCATGGACAAAGTCGAAGAAACCAGCGAAGTGGTCCACAAAACCGTGATCTCTCCGCTGCGACAGGTGAGCGGACTGATGGCAGCGATCAGCACCGGCGTCGACGTCTTTCTTGGCCAGAAGAGACGCCATCCGAGAAACGGCGCGGGCGTGCCGCAGGACGAGATGTTTATCTAATGGACGCCGGGTGTCCCCGCCTGGCTGGACGGGCGAGACGCCCGTCCCTCCACCACATTAGCTCGCAATCGCCTATCTTTTGCACGACGGACTAATCTCGCCTTTCACGATTTGCCCGCCTTTCATCACGAAAGGAACGTGCTCCAGAATGGTGATGTCATCGAGCGGATTGCCAGTGACGGCGATCAGGTCCGCGTACTTGCCTGGGTCAAGGCTGCCAATGCGATCGGACCAGTTCATCACGTCCGCCGCCGAGGTCGTAGCCGATTGAATCGCCTGCATCGGAGTGAGTCCGTACTTCACCATGTAAAAGAATTGCTTGCCGTTTTGTCCGAAGGGAATCGAACCGGTATCGGTCCCGAAGCCAATTTTTACGCCAGCCTGCACGGCGCGGCGGAAACTGTCGCGCTGCTTCTGCCCCAGCATTTTTTCCTTGGTGAGATTTTCGTCGGTGTACCCGTATTCCTTGCCGTGCTGAAGAATAAAGTCGTCGTCGTAGATGTCGGCAACGAGGTATGTCCCGTGCTCCTTCATTAAGCGGATCGCTTCGTCATCGAGGACGCTGCCGTGCTCAATCGTGTCCACGCCCGCCTTTACGGCCTCGATGATGGCGCGAGTGCCGTGAGCGTGAGCCGCTACTTTCTTTCCATGGCGATGTCCTTCGTCTACGATTGCGACCATTTCCTCGGGAGAGAACTGCACGTCGTCGGGTAAGTCTCCCTGTGAAAACACACCTCCGCTGGCGCAGAACTTCACCCAGTCAGCACCGTATTTCAAAACCTCGCGGACCTTTTCCATCACCGCGGGGAGGCCGTTGGCAACGCCTTCATCAGCATAGTGAAACTCGGGAGCTAAGTACGTATAGTCGCAATGGCTGCCGGTGCTGCCGATCATCGGCCCTGTGACTTGCATGCGCGGGCCGGGGACATCTCCGGCGTTGATGCCATCGCGCAACGCCACATCGGCGTAGTGGGACGACCCTACATTGCGGACAGTGGTAAACCCTACATCGAGCGTCATGCGCGCACCCTTCGCGCCAATGATCGCCATGCGCGCTGCCGACAGAGTATGGAAGGCAACACCGTGAAACTCCGGCTCGTCATTGAGGTGCGTGTGTAGGTCGATCAACCCGGGCAGTAGCGTGGCACTGCCTAGGTCGAGCACCATGGCTCCGCTTGGAACGCTGACTTCGCCGCTGCGGCCGACGGTCTGAATGCGGTCGCCGTTGATCAGGACAACAGGATTGTCCACGACGCGCCCGTTTTTTGTGTCAATGAGACGGGCTGCCTTCACGACACGAATTGCGTTGGACTCTTGCGCTCCGGCCGCACGGCCCAGGCCGAGCAGGATACACAACAAGAACAGGGATTTCATAACTCTCCGAGGAACCGTGTGCGCCTGGCTCCGGTGCGGGAATCACGGCAGTCGTTATTCTTATTCTTCCGCGCCGCCCTGCACCCGCTCACTTCTCACATCGGGTACGTAGATGGAGTGGACGTTTTGTTCGGCCGCCAACTTCTGAAATGTCGTAAGATCCGCATTCCGAACCTGCTCCCAGCTCGCCAGTAATTCGTCTGTCTGTTTTTTCAGCTTGTCGAATTCCTGGAACTGGGCTTCGGTTGGAGCAGAGTCGGCGAAACCGCCGACTGCCATGGAAAGAAAGGCCAACCTGGCGTCGATTCCGGGCGCGTAGGCGAGAGAATCTTCGCTGGCGCTGATTTTGAAATTAATCAGCGGATCGCGAACGCCAATCAGCTTTGCGTCCAACGCACTTGCGCCATCGAACAAGGGTTTCGAGGAGCCGCCGGGTACGAGGCGCTTCTTGAGTCCGTCCAGTTGCTCGCGAACGTCCTGTATCTGGTTCACGGCGTAGTAGACGCGATTCAACTGCTCGCGGACATCCATTTCCAGCTTGAACTGCTTCTCCAGATCACTCGGCGAAGTGGTAACTCGCGGATCAATCTTTACTTCAAACGGAGCGGTTACATTCTTACCATTCGCGGTCAAGCGCACCTGATAGTTGCCGGGCAGCGCCAGCGGCCCGCGCGCGCCGTCATTGTATTCCCACAGAAAATAGCCGGGGACGCGGTTCGCCCCCTCATAGTGCAGATCCCACACGAAGCGATTCAGACCATCTTCCGGCTTGATCTGCTTCTCGGGCTTCTTGTCATCGGGATCGCGCGGTTCATCGAGTGGGACGGCTTTATTGCTGGAGTAGTTGCGGACTACATTGCCGGCGGCATCGAGGATTTCAATTTTTACTTCCTGCTTCGGCGCCTTCTTCATTTGTACGTAGTAATAAATGACCGCGCCGTTTGGGGGATTTTTTCCGGTAAAGACCCATCGCGCGGGAGCTTCTCCGGTGTGCACGCGATACGCCGTCGCGGGCTGGTAGAGATGCATGTCTTCCTGAGCGACTGAATCGGAGAACTGGCGCAGCGGAGAGACATCATCAAGGATCCAAAACGCGCGCCCGTGGGTCGCCACTACCAGATCGTCGTTCTTAATGACCAGGTCGTGAATAGGCGTAATCGGCAGGTTGATCTGCAGCGGGCGCCAGTGTGCCCCGTCGTCGAACGAGACATAGACGCCGCGCTCAGTCCCGGCGTAGAGCAAACCTTTCTTCTTCGGGTCTTCGCGAACAGCGCGCACAAAAATTCCGTCGGGGATTCCGTTGATGATTCGGGTCCAGGTGGTTCCGTAGTTGCTGGTCTTGTAGATGTAGGGCGCGAGATCGTCGTTCTGATGGCGGTCAATCGCGACATACGCACTGCCGGCATCGTGCGGAGACGCCTCAATCAAACTGATGCGGCTCCACTCCGCAAGACCCTTGGGGGTTACATTGGTCCAATTCTTCCCTTCGTCGCGTGTGATCTGGATCAAGCCGTCGTCGGTGCCGGCCCAAATCAAGGCTTTCGCCAGGGGCGAAGGAGCGATCGAAAAAACGGTGTCGTAATATTCAGTGCCGGTATCGTCCACCGTGATCGGGCCGCCGGAAGCCTGCTGTTTCGATTTGTCGTTGCGCGTCAGGTCGCCACTGATCGCTTCCCAGTGGGTTCCACCGTCGGTGGTTTTAAAGATGCGCTCGCCTCCGTAGTAAATCGTGCTCGGGTCGTGCGGAGAGGTCACGATGGGCGCCGTCCACTGAAAGCGGTGATCGAGGTTGGCCGCGCCGCGCGCATCGGAGAGTTCGGGCCACACGGCAATGCTCTTGACCTGATTCGTGCGCCGGTCGAAGCGCGTAATGTTGCCCTGATAGTCGCCGGCATACACAATGTTCGGGTCGAGAGGAGAGGGCGCAATATATCCTGCTTCCCCGCCCCCAACGGCGTACCATTCGTCGCGGCCAATCGCGCCGTCATCGCTGCGGCTGGCAATCGCCACGGTGGAATTGTCCTGCTGCGCGCCATAGACATAGTAGGGCGTCCGCGTGTCGGTAGCGACGTGGTAAAACTGCGCGGTCGGTTGGTTGTCTTCGCGCGTCCAGGACTTGCCGCCATCCAGGCTGACGGTGACGCCACCGTCGTTCGATGCGATCATTCTTTTTGTATTCTTCGGATCGATCCACAGACCGTGATTATCGCCGTGCGGGACTTTTATTTTATTGAAGTTGCGGCCGCCGTCGGTGGACTTGAAGAACTCCACGTCCGCGACATAGATCGTGTTGGCATCCTGCGGATCGGCGATCACGTGCATGTAGTACCACGGACGCTGAAACAGGCCATGGCTGCCGTTTACAAGATCCCACGTGTCGCCGCCGTCGTCGGAGCGATAGAGTCCGCCGGTTTCCTTGGCTTCAATGATGGCGTAGACACGGTCGGAATTCGCTGCTACTGCCAGCCCGATGCGACCATAGGGTCCCTTCGGAAGACCGTGCTCTTCCAGCTTCTTCCACGTTGTGCCGCTATCTGTGGAGCGATACACGCCGCTGCCCGGGCCACCACTGGAAAGCGTCCATGGAGTCCGTCGAGCTTCCCACAGCGAGGCAAATAAAATGTTGGGATTCTGGGGATCGAAAGCCACATCGATCGCTCCCGTGTTCTCGTCTTTGTAGAGAACTTTCTCCCATGTCTTACCGCCGTCGGTGGTGCGGAAAATACCGCGCTCCGTGTTCGGACCAAACGGATGACCGAGCGCGGCGACAAAAACGATATCGGGATTGCGCGGATTCACGATCAGTTTTCCAATCGCGCGCGAATCTTTCAGACCAACATTCTTCCAGGATTTTCCGGCGTCCACCGACTTCCAGACGCCGTCACCGTGCGAGATGTTTCCGCGAACGCAGGCTTCACCGGTACCGACATAAACGACGTTAGGATCAGACACGGCGACCGCGAGACTGCCGATGGAAGGGGCTCCATCCTTATCGAAGATCGGAGACCAGGTGTTCGCGCCATCGGTCGATTTCCAGACGCCGCCGCCGGCCACACCGAAGTAGTAGGTCGTCGGGTCTCCGGGAATTCCAGCGGCTGTGAGAGAGCGGCCGCCACGAAATGGGCCGATCGAACGGTACTTCATTCCCCTGAAGAGCGGGTCTCCCTCGTTCTTTTCGTCTTTCTCCTTGTCGTCTTTCGCGGAGGGCTCGGAGGCGGTGGGCGCGTTTTTTTGCACGGCATCCAGCTTGCGATTCCCTTCCTTTTGCTGGGGGAAGGTTAGAGTGACGGCGAATAGGACGAAGACGGCAAGCGCGGTAACACGCAGATGCAGTTTTTGGATTCGGATCATGAATTTGATGGCCCCGGAAAAAGAGTTTGCTATGGCTAATGTTAATGCCGGAAGCGCGAAAGGTACAAACGGACGGCCCTCGGGTTGAGGTTCTAATTTTGCGGCTGAGGAAATCTTCACCACAGGGGGCACCGGGGGACACAGGAGTACCACGGGGAATTCAACAACAGATATTCCTCGTGCTCCTGTGTGTCCTAACACTACCAGCTTCCGGCTACGTACCCGCTTAGTCAACATAATGAACTACGAAACTGTGGTTGATTTCTGCCGTTGCCGCCTAGAATGTTTCAAACATTTATCGACTTTATTGTTTGAAACAGAATGCGCTCAAAATGCAAGGACAGTTCACATCCAACGATGTAATCGCGCTGACGGGAATCACCGCCCGGCAGCTGCAATGGTGGGACGAACGGGGCATCGTGGCGCCCGGGCGCCAGGGGCATCGCCGCATCTATAGCTGGGACGAGCTGGTCACGGTGGCGGTCATCTGCCAACTACGCCGGAGGAGCTTCTCGCTGCAGCGTATGCGCAAAGTGATTGGGTTCCTACGGCAGGAATTCGGCACCAGCCTGGCCGCTACGGTCGGCGCGTCTTCGGAGTATCACCTTCTCACTGACGGCACTCATCTTTATCTGCGGACATCGGCGCGACAGGTCGTGGATCTGTTAAAAAACGCCCGGCAGCCGATGTTCGATATATGCCTTAGCGACGAAGTCCGCCGGGTTCGAGCGGAGATTCAGTCTCGCAAGAAGACAGCGGTTTCGGAACGAGTCCGGCCTTTGCGCCGAGCTCGAGCGTAAACGGAAAGCGGGGGAGGCATGATGATCGGTGAATTGAGCATTATCAACGAGTGGATTCCCGAGCAGATGGAACCCGGTACCGTGTTCGTGCTGGAGAATGCGGGCGAAGTGGGGGAGAGAGAAGACCCCTACTGGGCGGTGCTTTCCTGCCCTTCTTGCGGCACGCTGGGCTTGATTACGCGCAAGCAGATGGCAGGTTTATTGCCGACTATCTGCGGGTCGTCGGTGTGCTCGGCGCAGTTCTTTATCAAGGACGAGGAGATTACGGCTCGGAAGCCGTTTTAGTTCCGGAGACGGCGGCTCGGATTGCCGACACGGTATTTATAATTATTAAGAAGCCAAGCCGATCAGCCCTGAGACCATCTCTTATGGCGTAGTGCTGTTGTGCGACAGCCACTTCTTGATAAGCAGGGTGACGATCCACCCAAACCCTGTCGATGCTCCAATGCCGGCTATTATGAGCCCGAGGTGGGATTGAAGGTAGCCAAAATTCCTCCCCCAAGGAAGATTAACCATGAAGCGCATATTATTAACTCCACGACCGCCCTCGGATACTGCCCCCTCACGGCCTGAATGGCCGCCTCTCGTTCCTCTGGCGTAATGCGGATGCGCTCTGATGGTCCCCCGCGAACCATGTCGCGGATCATAATCGGAATCAACAGGCCTGAGAGTAACAAGCAAGGCCACGACATCCACGATTCATTCGACGTGTGCAATCCACGGGCAACATATTCATCCGACGACAAAAACATGAACAAGAATAGAAGCCAGAAAAAAATGCTCGTGTGCCCGACGAAAGTCAACAAATCGGGCAGATTTTTGCCGAATTGTCGCATCCGCAAAATTCCCAATACAGCAAAGATAAGATAGCAAATCAGCGTAAACTCACCAGTTATCATTTTGCTGATAACCTCTTGCTAGCCGAGCAGTTTACTGCAAAACATCGCGCTCCACATGGGGAGGCTGCCGAGCTGCGCCAGGCTTGGACAGGGCTAAGCCCCCTCACCACACGAGCATCTACGTTTTCGGGACGGAAAATTGTACCGGGACCTGCTCTACTATCTCGATATCAAAGCCTTCCAGCGCGGCTACCCTTCTTGGGTGATTGGTTAAGAGGCGGATTCGCTTCAGATTCAGATCGGAAAGGATCTGAGCTCCGAGGCCGATTTCGCGCTGAATCTTCCGCTCACTTTCGGGATGCGCCGGCAAACGCCGTTCGCGATGAAATGTGAGAACTGACTGGTCCCCGATTTTTTCGGTCGAGAAGCCTTTGGACCTCTGGTGCAGGTAAATCAATGCTCCCCGATCTTCTTCGGCAATGATTTTTAGCGAAGCCTCGAGTGTCTGGTTGCAATCGCACGCGGTGGCGCCGAACACGTCGCCGAGAAGACAGTGCGCATGCATGCGGACCAGGACCGGCTCGGACGAATCGCCGATTTCACCGTGGCCGACGTCGCCTCGAATGAGCGCCATGTGGGAATCGCCGCCGTCGACTTCGCTCTCGTAGGCGATCAGGCGGAATTCTCCGTACCTGGTTTCGACCATGGCCTCGCCTACACGATGCACGTAGCGCTCATGCTTCATCCGGTATCGGATCAACTCGGCAACCGTGAGCATTTTCATTTCGTGGGTGCGGCAGAACTCGATCAGGTCGGGCACGCGCGCCATGGTGCCGTCGTCTTTCATGATTTCGCAGATGATGCCTGCGGGAATCATGCCGGCGAGACGAGCCAGATCGACGGAAGCTTCGGTCTGGCCGGCGCGCACGAGGACTCCTCCCTTGCGGGCTCGCAGCGGGAACATGTGGCCGGGGCGCGCGAGATCCGATGGGCGCGTTGCCGGATCGATAGCTACTTTGATGGTGCGGGCGCGATCGTGAGCGGAGATTCCCGTGGTTATGCCGTCGCGGGCGTCGATCGCCTCGCAAAAGGCGGTGCCGTACTGCGAGGTGTTCTCGCTGCTCATCGGACCGATGCGCAGGTGGTCGAGGCGTTCTTCGGTCATGGCGAGGCAGACGAGGCCACGTCCGTGCCTGGCCATGAAATTGATGGCCTCAGGAGTGACTTTTTCCGCCGCGAGGGTCAGGTCG
>DATFVD010000630.1:0-9730 GCA_035260505.1 Terriglobales bacterium | reverse complement strand
TTGTCGAGTCCGGTTTCGGCTGTGACGTCTTTAAAGCCGTCGGGGCCGAGGTTGCGGAAGAGGCGGACTTCTCCCTTGCCATCTTTCGTTTCGCCGACGGCGACGAGATCGACCCAGCCGTCGTTGTCGTAGTCGATGGCGGCGATGCCGTAGGCGCGGGCCCAATTCGTTTCCGGCAAAGGAACTTTTTCGAAGTGCTTACCTTGATCGTTACGCCAGAGGGCGAGGGCGGTCACGCCGTTGGGAGTCACACCATTAGTAAGAGCGAGATCCATCCAACTGTCATGATTGAAGTCCAGCACCGCGATACCCATTGGCAGCCGAGAAAATTGCGAGAGGCCAACGTCCGGGGTAGAAAACTTGCCCTCGCGCGGATTCGCAAAAATCGACGGACCTTTTATGTTAGTTACGACCAAGTCAATTGCGCGGTCATTGTTGTAATCCGATCCGACTGCACTGACGCTCGGGTCCGCAGATAGTCCGACAGCCGTCGTAACGTCGGTGAACGTACTATTGCCGTTGTTGCGCCACATGACGTTGCCCGGGAATTCCAAGCCGCTCGGCAAGCCGATGGGTTGTCCTGGCGCGGGTGAGGGAGCATTTCTGAGCGTCCGAGTAATAAAAAGATCCAGGTCGCCGTCGTGGTCGTAATCAACAAAGGTAATACCGACGTTTGCGCCATCATTCTTGAGGCCCGAAGCTTCAGTCACATCCTTGAACGTGCCATTTTTTTCGTTGTGGAGGAGCCGGACACCATCGCTTAAGGCAACCGCAAGGTCCGCTGCGCCGTCGTTATCGAAGTCCCCGGCGGTGCAGCTAATCGCGTGTAGGCTGGGATCCAGGCCAGACTTGCTGGTCACGTCTTCGAACTTGCCGTCACCCATATTGTGGTACAAAACAATGCCGCCCCCGGGCCCGTTATCGACTAGAAATATGTCGATCTTGCCATCTGCGTCGTAATCGAGAAAGCAGGCGCCCGCGCCGAGAAACGAACCCAGGTCCTTGGCTGCGGACGTCGTCCTTGATTTCAAACCTGCCTGTTTTGTCACGTCCACAAACCTGACCGGAATCGCCGCCCCCACCTTCTCTACCGCCACCGGCGATTCTTCGGCACGCGAATATTTTCCCTGCTCGCCGTATGCCAGGCTGATGGGCGCGCCCAACTTGTTCTGCGTGATGTACTGGAACTTCTTCATCGCTTCGTGGGCGGGATCGGCTTGGCCGGATTGCTGGTAGGCCCGCGCCAGCCCGAACTGGGCGGAGGCGTGGAGCGGGTCGAGCTTTAACGCGCTCGCGAAGGCTGCGATCGCTTCCGGGAATTGTTTGAGTTGCGTGTAGGTCGATCCCAGGAAGTACCAGGTGTCGGCGTCGTTCGGATCAATTTCGATGACGTGGCGAAATGCAGCGACAGCAGCGCTCGCATCGGCGGAGTTCTTGTAATAGAGACCGAGGCTGTACCAGGCGTTGGCGTCTTTGGAATTGTCTTTGACAGCCTTTTCCAGCAGCGACTTCGCTTCATCGATGCGCTGCAGATTGAGAAGCGCCACTCCGCGATTGACGATCGTCACCTGTAACGCGGAATCTTTTGCAGCCGCTTCTTCGAACGCCTTCAACGCTTTTTCAAAGAGCTGCTGGTTCATGTACGCGACGCCAATGTTGTTGAGGCGGGCGGCCTCCTGGGTATTGGTGGAGGGAACGGTCGCGGCTAGTAGTGCGATGAATAGCGAAAGAAGAAAGGTGGAGGTGAGGGCGATGCTGAGCTTCTTGGTCATTGGGGATTTGGGAACGATTCTATCCGAGTGGCTGCCCTGTGTTCGCGAGCTCGAACCCTCGACGTCCGACCGCATCGTGAGAACACCTTGCGAGGTTCATCGTAGCTCACACGGGTATGGGGTCTTTCGACTCCGCGAGAACTTCACTTCGTGACGTTCTTGCTCCGCTCAAGATGACAGAGTTAAAAAGTTTCCTCAAACCCAACAAACCTACTTTTTACCATACGCACGCGAGGCGATCTGGCCTTTTGCTTCCTGGATCGTGATGGTCTGTGCGGTCGCGATGTTTGAGAGCTTATCGACTTGGCCACTGGGCCAGTCGATTTCGACTGTATCGGCTTTGGTTTTCGATCCCATGCCGAAGGTCAGCACCAGTTCGCTCTGTGAAAGATAGCTGGAGCCGGTCTTCATGGTGAGCCACTGCTTGTCGCTGCCGGCGGTCACGCGAACGATGGCGCCGATGCCGTCGCGGTTGGATTTCGTGCCGACGAGTTTTATGCGCAGGCTTTGATTGTTGCCGCCCTGGTTTAGATAGAGATGCGGCGGGCCGCCGTTGGTCATGACGAGGACGTCGAGGGCTCCGTCATTATTGATGTCGGCATAGGCGGCGCCGCGCGCGACTTTCGGAGCGGCAAAGGCGCTCCCGACTTTATTCGTGACTTCCTCAAACTTGCCGTTTCCGAGGTTACGGAATAGGTGCGGCGGCTCGGCGTAGCTTACGCGCTTCTGCACGCTTTCGATCTGGTCCTCGATGTGCCCGTCGGCGATGAGGATGTCCTGCCAGCCATCGTTATCGTAGTCGAAGAAAAAACAGCCGAAGCCGAGCGTCACGAGGGTCGCGCGGCCGACTTCCGAACGCGGAGCCTCGTCCACGAACAGGCCGTTGCCTTCGTTGTGGTAGAGCGCGAGCATCTGGTTTGCAAAATTTGTAATGATGAGGCTGGCGCTGCCCGAGCGGTCATAATCTGCGGCATCGACGCCCATGCCGGCGCGGGCTACGCCATCTTCGCTGAAAGCGATGCCGGCGGAAACCGCGCGCTCTTCGAAGGTGCCGTTCTTCTTATTCAGGTACAGCTTATTCGGCTGCGTGTCGTTGGCGACCAGGATGTCAGGCCATCCGTCGTTGTTGTAATCGAGGATGGCGACGCCGAGACCCTTTGAGGTTGGATCGTAGAGTCCGGCTTTCTGGGTGGCATCTTCGAACTTGCCGTTGCCCAGGTTATGCCAGAGGCGCGCCGACGTTCCCTTATACGATTCGGGCGTGCAGTAGGACTTGTGCGAGCCATCGAGCGTGCAGTAGAGGTCGGTTTGCTCGGACCATTGCACGTAGTTCGCTACGACGAGATCGAGTTTGCCGTCGCGATCGTAGTCGACCCAGGCGGCGCCGGTGGAGAATTCGTTCGGTCCCCAGAGTCCCGCGAACCTGGTGACGTCGGTGAAAGTGCCGTTGCCATTGTTGTGGAAGAGATGGCTCTGACCGACGGCGGTAATGAAAATGTCGTCGAAGCCGTCGTTGTCGTAATCGCCGACGGCGATGCCGAGTCCGAAGAGCGAAATGCCTAGACCGGATTTGCGCGTCACGTCGGTGAAGGTGCCGTTGCCATTGTTGTGATAGAGCTTCGGCGTGGTCGCACCGGTCGTTTTATGAACAGCGGCGTGGCCGGGCCAGTCCTGGCCGTTGACGAGCAGGATGTCGGGAAAACCGTCGTTGTCGTAATCGATGAAGGCGCAGCCGGGGCCCATGGTTTCCGGGAGCCACTTTTTTCCGAAGGCTCCGTTGTTGTGGGTGAAGTGGATGCCGGCCTGGGCGGTGATGTCACGGAAGGTGACTTGTGCCGGCGCGACGATTGCCGCTGCTGGCAGAAAGGGCAACACCCACCACAGAGACACAGAGGCACAGAGGAAGGCGCCAAAAGAGAAAACTAGTTTTTCTCTGTGACTCTGCGGCTCTGTGGTGGATTTTATTTTGAACGTGCGCATCACCTTTGAGCCCCGGGTGTCTTGGTGGCGCGGGCTGCTGCTGGGCTTTGCCCGGCTTGGACGGGCGAGACGCCCGTCCCCACACCGATTTTGGTGGCGCTTGCGGACAGGCGCTTGGTGGGGGCGTTATTCAAGATTGGCAGCGGGACCGACGTGTGCTCGTGGATACTCTGCCGTTCATTGTTGTCTTCGGGGTTTAGTTGGCGGTAGGGGCCGGTGATGGCCTGCGAAGCTTCGTCGGCTTTGAAGCGCACATAGCGAGCCTGGTGTTCTCTGGACATCTTTTCCTCACCGAGACCGTTGTAGCAGAGCATAAGGTTGTAGTGGGCCTGCAAGTCCTCGGGATCGACGGCGAGCACTTGCTGTAGGACTTTCACGGCGTCGGTGTACTTCCTCTGCAGAAATAGAATGCGGCCAAGATTGTTCAGCGCCACACGATCATGCGGATACTGCGCAAGCACAATTTGGAAATGCGCCGCAGCCTGATCGTAGTCTCCCGTGGATTTCATCAGCGATCCGTAGAAGAAATTGGTGCGTGCCAGCTTCGGGTTGAGTGCCAGCGCTTTCTCAAGAACGGTGCGGGCGCGAGGGAGGTCGCCTTCCTGTAGAGCGGCGCGTCCGATGTTCAGCCAGCCGTCGGGATTCTGGGGATCGGCCTCGGTGACCTTTTCGAAGGCGGCCTGCGCCGCTTTCAGATCGCCTTGCAGCAATAGACCGATGCCGTAATCGTTCCAGCGCTGCCAGTCTTCTTTCGCAAGCTGGGTCTTGGGCTGTGGCGCGGGGGCGGTCGCGGACAGGATGTCGACAGCTACTTCGTCTTGCGCAACCGTCACGATCGGAAGATCTGGAATTTTCTCCTCCTTCGCGGAAACTCCCTGGAGCGACTGGGTGAACGAATATTTTGTATCGTCGTAGTCGGCAGTAACGGAGGCAGGCGTCTGAGCGCCGGGCGCGACCTTGGTCGTTGCTTGACTATTATCGCGCTCGCCCGCAAATGCGAACTGCGTTCCCCACCATGCGAACTTGCGATAGCAGAGCCGCGCTGTCAGGGTGATCTTGCTGCCTGTCTTCTCGGGAACTTTCATGCGGAAGTGCACCGTATCGGCGGCACCGGGCGGAATCAGTCGTACGTAAACAACGGCGCGCGTGGCCCAGGCGTTGCGTTTGTTGATCGGATTGCCGTGTGCGTCTACCTGCAGGGAGCGATAAAAATGCGCACCCTTTTCGACCGGGCCCCTGCCGTTGTCCTCGACCATGCCGCTCCAGAAAACCGTTTGGCCCTTGTCATCGACTCCTTTGAGTTCGAGCCAGGTATCGTAGGCATCGACGGTACCTCCGGGGAAGAAGTGGCCAACGCGCTTGGTGCGAACCACGACATCGACGCGGACGGTGTCGCCGCGGCGGACGGCGGACTGCACCCGGTTGAGAGGCGCCGTGACCGGGGAGGCTTCGGAAGCGGTGCCGGGCGTGACTTTGGCCTCTGCTTCTTCGCCTACTGCGAAAGTGGTTGCGAGTTCGTGTTGCGCGATTGCTCCTGGCTTTAGCGGAGCGCTTGCTGGCGAGAGCGCGAAAATATCAACGGTGAGTGCTCCACTGGTCAGGAAATCTTCGGTGGCCTTCAACTGCACGGCATCTTCATTAGCCGTGGGCAGCGCGGTGTTGGCGCCGGGGAAACGGTGGGAGTGCACTTTGCCGGCGACGTTCCCCATGTCGTTGGAGTGCTCGAACGGCATGTGACAATCGGCGCATTGCTGCGGCTTGGCCGGGTAGTAGAACGAGCGGGCACCCTCTCCCGAGACGCCGCTGGCCTGCCAATTGTCGTACTCGTTGAACCCGCGAATCCAGCGGTAATGATTGACGGGTGCGTCGAGGTGCACTTTGTGGCACGAGGAGCAGAACTCCGCCGTCTGCTGCTTCATGAACGGCTTGAGGAAGACACGGCGATGCGGCTCGGGATTCAGCTTGATCATGAAGTCGTGCAGAGTGCGCACCAGCGGATTCTTGCTGGCCGCTAGTTCGTGCAGCTTGGGATACTCGAGGTAGAAATCGCCCTGCCCCATCGTGCTTTTTACGTCGGCGATGGAGTGACACATCATGCAGCCGAGCCCGGCTTGCGCTTCGGGCGTGTGCACGATTTGTTTGATGGGGGTATCCATCTTGCCGGCGTAGAGCACCGCGGGGTCATGGCATCCGCCGCACCATTTTGATGGCTTGGTGCCGATCGTGTCCTGCATGTACTCGATCGACTTGCGATACCACTGATTGTTGAACGATGAAAAATGATGAGCCGAACTGTTCCACTGGTTGTAGATATCCTCATGACAGCGCTTGCAAGAGTCTGATTCCATGAAGAACTTGCTGGGGATCTTTTCTCCGCCATAGACCTGCGCGGAACTGGGAAAAAATGGACCGGTGGGGCCGTCGCCTTCGCCGTTCATGGTGAGAGGCGGCAGAGCGGGATTTTCAATGCGTCCATGCTGGTTCCAGCGGGTTTCACGGAGATAGCGGGCAACCGGCGCCAGCACCGCCAGCACGGCGAGTATGGCGGCGACGCGAAGAACAGCGTGACGCGATAGCCATTTGACTCGTGCCACGGCGATCAGGCCGGCGCCGAGAAAACTCACGCCGATGTGGACATAGACGAGCGTCCAGTGACTACGCAGAGCTCCGGTGTAAATCAGGGCCAATCCCGGAATTGCGCCGAGGAACAGGAAGACCATTCCGACGCGAACCAGGGGTTCGCCCTGACGCAAAAACAAAGACCGGACCAGCCAGAGCAGCAGCAAGACTGAAGCCACCACACCGGTGACGGCATGCAGCAACACCACTCCAGCATAGAGCACGTTCGCTTGCGGGAACGCGTACAGATAAAACGCGGACACGACAAGGAAGCCGATCAGGAGCGGCAGGACGCGATTCACAGAAGTTCCGGAGGATGACATGAGAAAATCCAGCGACGCACTTGAGAACATGCAGCGCTGGGCTGCAACAGATTATCGCCTTGCCGGAAGCGGTGTCGAGAGTGATTGCAAAAAACAACGCTGTTTTTCTTTTCGAGTAATTGTTTTCAATTATTTTTCGCTGGTATTTCCTGGCATCGACGACTTTTCCGCTTGCACGGACGATGCGGTTGACGGCGGGATCACATCGGACCAAAATTGTCGGGCCAGGATAGTCGTCATGCGCATCGACATTCCTGCGATCGCCAAAACGCTGCTCTTCACCGTGTTCGTGCCGGGGACGGTCGCTGGCTATGGTCCGTGGCGGTTAAGGCAGAATGCGGTACCGGTGAGCGGCGCTGAAGAATGGGCGGCGATTACCGTCATCGCCACCGGGATTGCGATCTATCTCCACACCGCATTCTGGGGCTTCGCTTTGATTGGAGGCGGAACACCCGCGCCGATCGCGCCGACCAAAATCCTCGTCGTCAAAGGCCTCCATCGCTTTGTGCGTAATCCGATGTACATCGGTGTCGCGCTTGTTATCGGAGGGCAGGCCTGGTTGTTCCACTCGTGGCACATCGCGGCTTACATGGTCTGCACGTTGCTGACCGTCCATTTGTTTGTCGTCTTTTACGAGGAGCCAACGCTGGGCAAACAGTTCGGGGAAGAATACGATCACTATCGTGCGTCGGTGCCGCGCTGGATTCCGATGTTCAGACTTTAGTGTATATCGCGTGACAAAGCGCGGCCCGAACTGGGACAGTGGGCTACTTCGACTTTTTTCTAACCTTCTTCGCCGACAGCACGACTCCGAGAGGAGTATCCGGCCGCTTTCTGAATCCCCGCCGTTTGCTGTCAGTAATCCTCGTCTTAGCTCGCAGTTCTGCTTCTGTCGCTTCATCTTCTTGAACGCATCCCTTTAGCCGACCGAGCACCTCGCCAGCAGTTCTGCGTTCGTCCATGTGTCGGCGTTGCTTCCCGCGCTGAATGCTCTTGCGGCTAGACTTGCTGTTCTCGCCGTACCGATTGCGGCGATCCCGCGCGAGACTCAACCGCTTCTTTTCTTCAGGATTCTTAACAGTGCTCACGTCGCTGCCCCTCCGTTTTCTGCTGAGTATGTCACGGTTGCCAGCCGCCTCAAAAGGAAAGTAGCCCAGTACTCGGATGGGCTCGCGTTGCCGACTCTCCCGCCCTCTGCTACTTTGATTAGTTTCCCGTTCTTTGTCTGCTGACTTTGTGGGGTGAGACGTAATGCCAGCCATCAAATTCCGTGGTGTAGATTTCATCGGCTTCGACGCGTTGCTGAATGACGACGAGCGCCTGGTGCGCGACACGGCGCGCAGCTTCATTGAAGACAATCTCGTGCCGATCATCGAAGAGTGCAACCGCGCCGGGCGCTTTCCGCGCGAACTGGTAAAGCCGATGGCTGATCTGGGATTCTTCGGCGCCTCGTTGAGCGGCTACGGCTGCGCCGGCATGTCGAACGTGGAATACGGACTGGTCACGCAGGAACTGGAACGCGGAGATTCCGGCGTGCGCTCGTTTGTCAGCGTGCAATCGGCGCTGGTGATGTATCCGATTTATACCTTCGGCACGGACGAGCAGAAAAACACCTGGCTCCCCGCGATGCAGAAAGGCGAAAAGCTTGGCTGCTTCGGATTGACCGAACCGGACTTCGGATCGAATCCGGGCGGCATGCGGACGCGGGCGACGAAGGTTGGCAAAGAGTACGTCCTGAACGGCGAAAAGATGTGGATCACCTCGGGCACGATCGCCGACGTGGCAGTGATCTGGGCCAAGGTCAGTTCCGAAAAAAAAGGGGACGACGAAGCGGATCAGATACGCGGATTCCTGGTCGAAACCGACCGTCCTGGATTTACGGCCAGCGACATTCACGGGAAATGGTCGCTGCGCGCTTCGGTGACTTCGGGCCTGTCGCTGCAGGATGTGCGAATCCCCGAGTCGAATCTGTTGCCGGGAACAGGAGGATTGAAGTCTCCGCTGATGTGCCTCAATCAGGCGCGCTATGGAATCGCGTGGGGTGCAGTGGGCGCCGCGATGGCGTGCTACGACTGCGCGCTACAGTATTCGTTGCTGCGGAAACAATTCCGCGATCAGCCCATCGCCTCGCATCAACTGGTGCAGGAGAAACTCGCCTGGATGATCAGCGAGATCACGAAGGCACAGTTGCTCGTGCTGCAAGTTGGCCGGTTGAAAGACGCCGGAAAAGTGCAGCATCAGCACATCTCGATGGCGAAGAGAAACAACGTCTGGATGGCGCTGGAGTGTGCGCGGCTGTCGCGAGATATTCTGGGAGCGAATGGCGTGGCCGACGATTATCCCATCATGCGCCATCTGATGAATCTGGAAAGCGTAAAGACTTATGAGGGGACACATGATATCCACACGCTGATCATTGGAGCCAGCGTGACGGGGATCGACGCGTTCTAGATTGTCTCCTCAATCCAATTAATCCAAGGAGCTCTTGACGTCTTCGCATTTTGCGAAGTACAATATTCGCATAATGCGAAACTTGCGAGGAGCGGCATGCATGTCATCAGCCGCAGGAAACTTCAGGAAGCCGCTACCCGGCACGGTGAACTGGAAGGCCCGCTCGACGCCTGGTTTCGCATTGCGAAGAAGGCTCAGTGGCGAAATCTGGCTGAGGTCCGAAAGACTTTTTCGAGCGCGGATACGGTTGGCAAATTGACCGTTTTCAATATCAAAGGGAACCGGCACCGGCTGATCGCCGAGATCAACTATGTCTTCGGCCGGATTTATATCCGTCATGTTTTGACGCATGCCGAGTATGACCGCGGAGGTTGGAAATCATGAGTGCGACCGCAGTCCGGTCTGAGTATGCCGCTCTTCTTTCGAGCACTCTGCCTGCCGTCATTCGCAGCGAGGCGGAGAACTTGCGTTACATCGCCATGCTGGAGGAACTGGACAGCAAAGGCAATCGAATGACGGCCGCCGAACGCCGCATGGCCGATCTCTTGACTCTGCTGATCGAAGACTTCGAAGAAAAGCATTACG
>DATFVD010000629.1:0-7738 GCA_035260505.1 Terriglobales bacterium | reverse complement strand
GACGGGGCAGCGTTCTAACCAACTGAACTACGTCCCCAACCGTGGAATCAACGACTTAGCGCAAAGCCTTGCAAATAAAGCGTTTGCAAGATTCGCATACAGTGCACCGGTCGCCTGGATTGCATACGATAGCAGTCCTTCCTGGAAGAACTGCCCATAAACTGCCAGTAAAAATCGGTGCGCTCATGCGGAAATCATACTAACACAGATGTGTCCGTTCGTCATGCCCGTTACCCGAAACTCGAAATCCCCCAATGTAAATCACGGAGAGCAGGGAACTGCGGAGACTAGCTCTGCGAGAAGCGACAAAATGAAGCCGCGGCCGATTGAGACTCCCTTGCGCGCAGCTGAGACTCGCGGGAGATGAGGTTTGGAGTTCGAGTCCAACGGGAATGAGCTTTCAGGGCTACAACGGTCTAGGGAACCGTTGACCTTGCGCCACGACGGTCTGTGCAACCGTCGTTCCGTCATGGTAGGCGGTTATTCTAGGCAGGTTAGCAATGCAGCAGGCTGTGCGGGACCTACTCTGTCGGCATTGAGCCGGGTCGCGTGAGTCGAGCGCCTGATCAATCAGGCATCTTCCTAGAAATTGAATTACTCCGACCTGCTAGAGTTCAGCGCAACCGGCTTTTCCGTTGACACTACGCTACCCCCGCCGCAGAGTGGAACCGTTGCCGAATCTCTTCCTTGGAGATCATGCGGATGCGAAACAAACTTGGGTTGTCCTATGCTGTGAAAGCAGAGGTACCGGTCGAACTCGCCGACAAGTTTTTGTGTGCGCTAGCAAATGTCCCACATTACGACCACTCTCCCGACGGACCCAATGCCATCAGGGACGAACGGGGCTGCATTCACGTATCCCCGCCACCGGGTGTCGACGATGCTTGGCAGAGGATCCACCATCTTTTTCCCGACCTGCTTCCCAAGCATGGCAACCCGGAGCACGAAAGACCATGCCATGGCGTAACCGACGGTCCCGGATTTGCCTGGCAAGATCCCGACGAGCTGGATTTTGTCAGTGTTGGCGATATTCCCCCGAAACTCAGAATCGCTTGGACAATGCCATCGTTGCAGGGGCGAAAAATGTTTCTTCTGTCGGAGCTGGCTTACTACCTCCGCGGACCCGCCATGATGGAGGCCGCACTGAAAGCGCGTGAGGCGGAAATGGAAAAACGCTCCGAAGCGGAGCGAGAGGGCGCAACCGTGGAAGGCTCTTTCCACACGAGCTATCAGGTATGGAAGGATGTCTGGCAAAGAGAAAATCAGGATTTGGCGAAAATGTGGACGGCAGCGGACGCGGACGCTTTTGCTCAGGTTCTTCTCCGCGCTTTTGAAATAGTCGACCGAATGCGTTACTGTCCAACGCTAGGCTGCCCGGCTCCGTATTTCATCGCTCAGCGTCGTTCGCAGAAGTATTGCAGCGATGCTTGCGCCGTGCCCGCGCAACGAGAATTCAAACGAGCCTGGTGGCGCGAGCATGGGAATCATTCGCGCAGGAGAGGAACTGCGGCGCGACAAATATCTTCGCGCGCTCGCTAAATGAGACTGTGGGACCCGTGCAACAGGCGAGTCTGAGCATTTAAGCCGCGAATTGCACTTTACCCATCGACAGTTTAAGTCACTCTCTACTAACATTTTTTTGTAGTTGGTCGGGACCAGCCCATGCCCTCTGCTAGCTTTACTTTCGATGACCTGATTACATGGTCGGAACGACTCCTCCTATGGCAGCGTGATGCTCTGCGGCGTGTTCTTACCGGTCGCCTCACGGATTCTGACATCGCGGATCTTGCCGCCATGGCGAAGGCCGAATATAGCCTTGGGGCTCCCGGCCGGCCGTCGCCCGTTCCCGCGACCACCGCGCACGTCCCTGCCGCCAGCACGTCGTCACCGCCTGTGTCGGTTAACGCTATTCGCGACATCACCTACGTGAATGCCTTGGCGTCCGGCCCCGTAACCTTTGCACCGGAAGGCTTAACAGTGATCTATGGCGACAACGCCTCCGGAAAATCTGGAGTCACTCGGATACTCAAAAAGGCAGGGCGCGCGAGAGAGCCAGGCGGTACCATCCGCCCCAGCGTATTCGAACCCGACCCCCGAAAACCGGCGAGCGCGGTCATCGAATATCGTGTCGGCACCGAGAATCGGAGCGCCTCATGGGTGGATGGCGCTACAACCGATCCCGAATTGTCCCAGCTCAATGTCTTCGATGCATGTTGCGGCGCAGTGCAGATCGAGGAGGACAATCGGCTTGCCTATACTCCACGGATTCTTCAGACGTTTCAGGACCTAGCGGAAGCCTGCCGCGCCGTGGGCGCCAAGTTAAGGGCGGAGCAGGAAGCGCTTGAAAGATCGCGGCCACCGCAGCTCAATCAGTTGGCGCTACGCCCACAGACCCAAGCCGGGGTTCTGGCCGCTAACCTGTCAGTGCGAACGACGAATAAGGAGATTGATGCCCTCTGCGACCTGACCGCGGAAGAACGTGAGCGTCACGCCGCTTTGGGTCGGGCCTTGCAGGACAATCCGAACCGTCAAGCGGACCTCCTCGATGCGCGTGCACATCGTTTGAGAGACTTAGACAGTCTTACCAGTTCCCTGGAGAAGACCTTTTCGAGCGCGGCCTTGCAAGAGGTTGAAACGCTTGTCGCTGAGTACGCTGCCGCTGATGAGGCGGCCAAAGCCGCAACTCTGACATTCGCCTCCGGTTCAACCCTTGCGGGAATTGGCGGCGAAGCGTGGAAAAGGTTGTGGGAATCGGCTCGCCGGTATTCTGAAGCGCAACCGTATCCGGGTGAATCTTTTCCGGTCACGAGAGACGGTGCCGTTTGCGTGCTTTGCCAGCAACCGATTGAGAAAACGTCGGCGGAGCGCCTGAACAAGTTCGAGAAATTCGTCCAAGACGACGTTCAGCGACTTGCTGACCAGGCACGCGACAATGTGGAAAGCCGCAAGCGGCAACTCGAAGCCATCAAGCTTCCGTTGTCGGGAACTCAGCAACGCGAAGCTGCGCTTCGCGGCACGGCCGAGGGAGAGGGTCTGAAGGCATTTATCGTTGGCTCGAAACTTCGCCGTCGCTATCTCCTTCGAAAAGCAACGGGTCAAAACCCAAGACGGACTGGCGACTTTCCGTCTCGGCCCGACTTTGCCAACCTTCGCGCCAGCCTTGCGGAGGAAATTACTCGCCTGCGCGCTGCTGCCCAGAACGATGAGCGGCGGAAGATGCAGAGTGAATTCGGCGAGCTCGACGACCGGATCAAACTCGCTCCACTGAAAGACACACTGAAGAACGAGGTCGCACGGCTCATCTATTCCGCTCTTCTCGATCGCGTTCGCACCGATTGCGACACGACATGG
This sequence comes from Terriglobales bacterium, assembly GCA_035260505.1. Taxonomy (GTDB): domain Bacteria; phylum Acidobacteriota; class Terriglobia; order Terriglobales; family Acidobacteriaceae; genus Acidiflorens. Next base: position 4,387 of record DATFVD010000629.1, on the reverse strand, counting down.
ATCACGCGGAAGGGTGGTGAGGCAGCGCAAACGGTGGTCACCGCGCGCCTGCGCAGCGACTTTGCGAGTAACCTGAATCGGTTGGGTTTTGCCGCCGCTCCCGTGGAAGTCAAACTAGGAGTGGGGACCGTAGGCCAGCATCCGTATCGGTTGGGCTTGATCGCGCGGGAAGAGGTGCCGCCGTCCGAAGTCCTGAGTGAAGGTGAGAAAACATGTGTTGCGCTCGCCGGGTTTTTGGCTGAGCTCGCTACCACAAACAACGCCTCGGGTATCGTTCTGGACGATCCCGTTTCATCCCTCGACCACCACTACCGGCTGCGCGTCGCTCGCATGCTTGTTGAAGCCGCCAAACAACGGCAGGTGGTCATTCTGACGCACGACATCGTTTTTCTGCTGATGCTCACGAAATACGCCCGCATTGCGGCGATCCCGCTCACCGAACGAAGCCTGCGCCGAGGTAGTCCCCGTCACGGACTGCTTGAGGAAGGGCCTCCGTGGGTCGCAATGTCGGTTGCTCGGCGAATCGGCATGTTGCGCAACGAGTTGCAAAACGCTGGAGCCATCCTGCGAAAGGGCGATCGTGCCGCGTATGAGCAGAAGGCGGAATGGATTTACGACCGTCTTCGTCAAACCTGGGAGCGTGCCGTTGAGGAAGTGCTTCTTAATCGAGTGGTTGTTCGTTTTGGCGATGCGATTGAAACTCAGCGTCTAAAGCTGCTGACCGATATCACGGATGGGGACGTGCAAACCGTCGAATCGGAGATGGCCCATTGTTCGAGTTTCGTGCACGACGAGTCGGGGGCGGTCAATTCGGGTATCCCCGATCCAGCAGTCGTCGAAGTCGACATCAAACGCCTTGATGATTGGGTCGCATCGCTTCGGAAGCGCGGGCGAAAATAGGACGGGAAGCTCACGATGAGTGGTGAGGAAAAGACTTCCAAACACGAGCGGGCCGCAGTTGCCCACGCCCACCGTCTAGCAACAAACGCGGGACTGATCTGGCGCGAAATCACTGGCCAAGATATCGGAATCGACGCGATTGTCGAATTACCGTACGCGGACAGAGACACACACAGCGTGCGTGGCTACGCTTTACTTCAGGTCAAGTCGAGCGCCGAAGCGGTGGTCGGCACCGAATTGCGTGTGGCCTACAAGAAGCGACACCATCTCTACTGGCTTACGCAGCGACTCCCGGTTCTCTTATGCGTGGTCGAACCAGCTGACTACGGTGAATTCAGCACCGGAACCATCAGCCATTGGATCGATTACAAGGCGTTGAAGCCGGAGGATTATTCGATATCGTCGACCACAGATGGTCGTTGGACGCTTAAGGCTCCACTGGCAGGCGTTTCGCTCTGGCCTCCCAACGTGGAGCAGTATCCCGATTGGCACAGCGAGGCGGCTTCCTTTCGCGCGTGGGTTGAGGAGGCGTTGGTAAGGTTTGCGGAAGCGATTGTGAGGACGCTCTGCGAAGCGTCCGACGCCTATCTCGGAAGCGGCAAGCCGATGCAAGCTAATGCTTGTTTGAAACAGATTCCGATTTGGGAAGAAGTTCTGCTAAAGCCACGAACACGCGAATCGGTGGACATGCTTCTCGCGAAAAGCATACGACGGCTGGGAAATGTTGAGGAGCAGCAGGCGTTGGTCAAACGGGCCGCTCAGGACTACGGCCCGGCGGAATTTCCAATCTATGAGCTGGCACTCACGCATTGGACGAAGGCTTGTATGACACCTTTTCCTGGGCGTGACATCGAGAACTGGCATAAAGCCCTTGAACTGCTTGGTTCTCCCTATGATCCAGCAAAGTCGAACGCCAAGACGTTGAAGCGTGATCTGCTTCGGTTGGGCGCCTACGTCAACATCAAGTCAACACTATCGTGCCTGACCAACGAGTTGAGCGACGCTCCAACTTCCGAGAGCTGCGTTCATTTGCGCGAGGTCGTAAATCGCTGGATGCAAGCTAGCAACGCGCTCGCAGGAGCTGAGGCGCGCTATCATCTGCAGCTCTTGAACGCGCTGCGAGCGCTTTGCAGAGGGCATCTCTCGAGGGGTGAGATCGCAGCAGCAGAGAATGTACTTCGGCAGCTGCAGGAGTTGATGGGCTCCAATCCGGACAGAGAGACCTTGGCATTGACGGACTTTCTTCTACTCACAGCTTGGCTTGCGGTGGAGTCTGGCAAGGTTGAAGTGGCCGTGGCCACGCTCAGCTGCACACATCATTTGTTAAGGTCCATGCGCGATCCGCTGCTTGAATGGTTTCAGGACGTAGTCCGTGGAAAATGCGATGAAAGGGCGCGGGCGATATTCTCTAACGAAAGTTGAGCCTGGGCGCCCCCGGAAGGAGCGTATGGAGTATGCCAGAGCTTAAGCCAGAAGAAATCGTCGAAATCTCCGGTCTCGTCGCAAAGTATATTCAAACCCAACGCGAGAAATTTCTGAATCGGGGGATAAATCTTCCTGCGGGACTCCGCGTCCAGGTCAATCCATTTTTCCGCATGGACGTTCTCGATGCGGCTCGCATCGTTGTGCTTGAAAAGGAGAAGGTCAGCAATCCGGACTTCTTTCCTATGCTGGAAGAGCTTGGCCTTGCGAACCTGCCGGATTTTGGCGGGATGGCAGCTATAACCTTCAACGACGTGATCGTGTCGCACGAAACGATGACTCCGCCCCTACTTTTTCATGAACTCGTCCACGTCGAGCAATACCGCCAGTTGGGAGTCGAGGGTTTCGCCGAGCTTTATGTAAAGGGTTTTCTCGAAGGTGGCTCCTATGAAGCCATCCCGCTTGAGATGAACGCCTACGGACTTGAGGCGAAGTTTCGTAAGACGCCGCACCGTGGATTCTCGGTGGAACAGGAAGTGACAGCATGGCTTCAAGGAGACGAAGAAGATGAGTTCGATCTCCTATTCGGCCCAGACCTATAGGATTGTTGCCGGCGCTCGGCACATCACTATTGCTTTGGCAGGTTCAGGAACCTACAACGGTGTGTGAAACCGTTGTGAATGCGTCCCGCATTCGTCCGCAATGGCCTGTGTATGTGGTGCGGAATCCACGGTCGGGGCTTGGACCCTGATATTTATTCTCTGACACCAAAGCGTTCTCGATATTCTTTCGGATTCATTTTCATTTGCTGGACAAATGCTCTACGCAGTGCTTGTTCATCGCGAAAACCGGTAACTCGTGCGATTTCCTTAAGCGATAGATTCCGGGACTCCAGGTGTTGTCGCGCGCCTTCCACTCGAAGTGATCGAACCCATCGGGCCGGCGTGGTGCCGAAGTTCCCCTCAAACTGACGAGCAAAAGTCCGCGGGCTCATGGCGACAAATGCCGCCAGTGTGTTTACATCCAGTTTGTGCGTAAGGCGCGATTCAGCATGGGCCGGAAGGTCGCGCATACGCGCGTCGCTCATCGTTGCTTGTTGGGCGAGCAAAATGCTGTATTGCGCCTGGCTGCCGGGTCGGCGCAGGAACAGGACGAGCTCACGAGCGACCGATGCGGCCACATCGTGGCCCAGGTCCTCTTCGACGAGTGCGAGAGCCAGATCAATGCCGGCACTGACTCCTGCCGTAGTGTAGAACTTTCCGTCTTTGATAAAGATCGGGTCTCGCTCGACCTGCAAATGCTTATACCGCTTAATTAGAAGATCAAGATATCGCCAGTGCGTTGTTACTCTTCGCCCGTCGAGTACTCCTGCAGCAGCAAGGATGAATGCACCGGTGCAGACGGAAGCAACGCGCCGGACATGAGACGCCCGCTTGCGCAGCCACTGTAGCAGCTCCGCTGATTGGTGCTCGAGAGAGCCCTCGCCTCCGATTGCGATCAGCGTGTCGATCGGGCCGGCGTACTGGTCGAATTTGCAGGCATTGGCGATTGTAATGCCCATCGTGCTTCGAACTGAGCTGCCCGACGTCGTGGATAAGATTTGCAGAGAATAATTATGCTTACCTTTTATCGATGGGATGGAGAAAACAGCCGCGGGACCAGTCAAATCGAGGAGTTCGAAAGGCGAAGCCGTCAGAAAGGCAATGACACGCAGAGGGCTCGGCATAACCGCGCTAGTATGGCAGAAAATGTCCCTGATATGCCAATCCTGCCACGTTGCGCAAGCAGATCTCATTTGGATGGGTGCAGTTCTGGAGACCGGGCCAGGTCGGTCAGATTCGTCGAACTGTGGAGGTACCAACGGAAAGGGCGCGGCCTATCTTAGACACCGGAGAGCGTGCGGAAGGTAATGGAATATCGCAGTGCGTCGAGTGGCGGAATGCTGTGTTCCCAATCCGTCCGAGCTTCCCCGGAGAGGACGTAGATGGAGCGAGGCAGCAAGGGGTGCGAAGTCCTTATCCACTTTTGACCGTGGGGTCTCCGAAAGCGCATCGTCGCAGGAGTC
>DATFVD010000628.1:0-4672 GCA_035260505.1 Terriglobales bacterium | reverse complement strand
CTTATTGGATACTCAAAGAGTAATCTTCGAATCTTAATTCATTAGGAGAACTGATAATGACCTACCTCGAGATCGTTTACCGCTACCAGACTCCGCCCGGAGAGGCTGAGTTGCGGGCCATTGACAGTGTGCGTGAGGTCTACGGGATCCAGTGCGTCCAGTTCAACGAGAAAGAGCGGACAGTGCGAGTGCTGTTTGACGCCTCGCGATTGAAGGGTGACTCGGTCGCCAAACTGCTGCGACAGGCGGGTATCGACGTACAGGATCAGCTGGTCGTGGCCTGAGAGTTTTCGGGGGGATATCCGAACGAGAAGTGGTCGAACGACACCCCGCCCGTCTCCTTAGCTAACCCTATTTGGGAGGGGGGAGGGCTGGGAAACTGAGCGGAGTGCACTTTAGGCGACACGAAAATGGCGACAACGAAATGCAAGGGGCATTCGGAAAGACCTCTGGCCGAAGTATTTTCCCAAATGCCCCGTTGCGCGCCACTTCGTCTGCCTTAAGAAGAAGCATGTTGTCTGCCATCGCTAAACTCTTGTGAGCACGTGCAGTTAGTGCGCCGAGGCGGGTAGGTTTTGCGCTCGGCCGGAAACTTTTACTTGGCAAATTTTCTATCTCGGCAGGGCTGCCGATTTCCACAGCCCGCGCGGCATTTGGGGGAAACGGGAAGCTTGGGCGAAACCATTCTGTTTCCGTTATAATTCGAAAACGCAATTCTGCCGGATGCGCCCGTAGCTCAATTGGATAGAGTGCATGGCTACGAACCATGAGGTTGGGAGTTCGATTCTCTCCGGGCGCACCATTTCCTCCCCATCCTGCCCGAGAGCTATCGGATGGCAGGCTTTTTCACCAGATTGGTATGAGTGGCCACGCAGGCCCACTGGCCTCCGGCGGATATCCATGTGTCCGTAAAGCGGCCGTAGCGATCGAACGGTTTTCCCTTGTTGATCCCCTTGAAATGATAAGCCCCAGTCACCACCGCTACGCCCGGATAGAAGTAGACATCGAGGCCGTAACTCACAAGGGCGGTGATCTGCGCTTCCGCATCTTTGTTGCCGGCGATGAACATAGCCTTGTTCATCAGCGTGCCATCCCAGTCGGTGTAGACATACGTATCCGCGACCAATCGGTTCAGCGCTTCACCGTCGTGCAGCATCTGCGCCTGGTTCCAGGCGTTTTCCAGAGCGATCAACTTGCTCTTCTCCGCCTTCCTATCCTGGGGCAACAGTTGGGCGCTGGTTACTAAACTGGACATCAATACAAGCACTTCCGCCAATTGCCATTTCATCGTTGTTGCCTCTCGCCCATCCGCCACTGCAGGATTTCAGCCTTTCCTGGATAATGTCTAGGCACGAATGGCCCCTGCCACGGTGCTCGCAACTTGCTTGAAGGCTTCCGAGGCGGGATCAATCAAATCAAAATGGCCCGCGTGTGAGATTTCCAGCAACTCTGCTGACTCGCCTGCCTTCCTTTTTTGCATGACATAATCGCGACTGAACTCCGGCGGCACCGTATCGTCCTCGCTGCCGTGGAGCAGCCATTGCCGAGCGTGCGGAATGCCGAGCTCCGTCGGGTCCGCTTCCCGGTAATGCTCCGGCACCGCGTCCGGCTTGCCGCCCAGAAATTCCGCTACGGCGTCGTGGCTTAGGTGCAAAGCGAAGGCTTTCTTTAAATCGACTACTCCGGCAAGGGAAATTGCGCGACGGAGCGAGGTTTCATGTGCCGCCAGACACAAGGCAAGCTGCCCGCCCGCGGAATGTCCCATTACCACCAGCCGGTCGAGGTCGAGATGGAATCGCGAACGTTCCTGCTGAACAAACCGGTATGCCGAACGGATATCCTCGAACGTTCCGGGCCATCCGCCGCCGGGATTGCCGACTCTGCGGTACTCGATGTTGAAGGTGGCGATGCCCGCCGCTCGCAGCGCTTCGCACAGATGTCCGGCGTGGGCGAGGTCATACTTCGCCCGCCAAAAGCCGCCGTGGATGTTCAACAGAACGGAGTGCGGTCCCTTCGTGCGCGGCAGACGCACTTCGAGAAACCGATTGGGGTCGGCGCCATATGCCACACGCTGATCAGGTGGCGGCTGCGGGCGGCTGAGAATGTCTTCGGCGGACACGGATTTCTCCCCGTCACAAGGCTATAGCGAATCCAGAGATGCCGTGACCGGCGGCAGTTGCCGAGCTCCGCCCGGCTTGGACGGGCGAGGACGCCCGTCCCTGCACGACTCTAGCCCTGCTTCATCTTTAACTTGCCCTTATTATCTTCAATGAAAGCCTTAAGATCGGGAGCAGCGTCGAGCAGCCTGGTCCATTGTTCGTAGTAGAGTGTCACCGGAAAGCGGCCGAGTCCGTAGACGCTGACGCCGCCCTTCTCACTGACGCGGAATTCCATGGCGCCGCTTCTCTTCTTGGTTTCGACTTGCTTTTCCAGATCGGTCAGGCGCGCTTTCAATTCTTCATAGGTTGGTTCTGTCATGAATACACCTCGAATGTCTTTTGTCTTTTTATCATAGGGGCGGCGGAGAGCTTTCGTCGAGGCGAACCTTTGCGAATCAGTTGAGGGAGAGACGCCTTTTGCCTGGCCGGGCGGGGACGCCCGGCCCTCCACTTGTTCCACGCTCCGCGTGCTTCCTCAGAAGAAGCGGCCCACCTTGAAGAAGAACTTGCGGTGCTGGCTATCTCCAATGCTCCCTCCAAAGAACATCGGGCCGAACAGCGTTTGGAACAGAACTCCGACGGTTGCATCTTGCGCTACTTTGCTGGCGTTCGCCGGTTGTCCGTAAGCCTTTCCGGCCTCGTACATCGTAAGCAGATATAGATTCTGTTTCAGCAGCGGCGAGATCTCCCGCACTCTATAAAGGAAGGCCGGCTGCAGCAGAAAATACTGGTTGGTCAACAACTCGTTCGTCCCGTAAGCTCCGAGGCGCAGCGGGCCGCCGAGGCTAAAGGGCGGGAATCCGGTGTGCCTGGTCGAGAACGATGTCCCGCCTGAAGCGAAGAACAGTACTGACGACTTCTGGCTCGTCCGCTTCGCCAGCCCAAGACGCAGTTCCTCAGTCGGTACCACGTCCGAGGTTCCGGGGGCGGTGTCGTAAAACTTGAAGGTCGATTCCAACCGCGTGCCCTGGCGCGGAAGCACCGGATCATCAAAGCGTTCGAGCCGGTAACGCAGCGACGTCACTCCGAACCGTCCGTGGACCGCTGGCACCACCGGAATCCCAATATCCTCGTTGACCTTCTGATATCCGGACTCATATCCAATGCGTAGTTCCGCATCGCGCCCAAAGGTGTAACCCAGGTCCAGGCCGCCGCCCATTTTGCGGTTGCGGTAGTCACCCAGAAGCTTGTTGCGCTGATACACGAAGAACGGACTGCTGTCGGCGATCCCATGCACTGCAACGAACCATCCCGTGTGGGACGTGAAGGGATGAAAGTATTCTGTTTTCAGTCCGTACTCGGAGCCTGCGATGAAATCGTTGCGCCACTCCGACCCGAAACCACCGACATCGAGGAACGTGATGCGCGCTCCAACCTCGAACAGCACATTCTTATAGTCCGACCCATCAATGACGAGGGCAGGATGGACCGTGGGCGGCGCATAGTCTTTTTCTTCGGCTTCGACCTCGAGTCCGTGCTGGCCGTCCCGTACCACGTCGCGATACCCTGCTCTCGCGAAGCGTCCAAGGCCGGTGACGCTCATCATCTTTTCGTCCAGTTCCTGGGGATCGATCGGCTGCCCTGCCAAGTCGGCCAGCTGGTGTTGGAGGCCTTTAAGGACGTCCCCTTGGGCGCCCGTGACTTCCACGAACTCGGGTACCGGCACGGGCCTCCGTTTCCCTTTCCGCGCGGCCACGATCTGCTGCCATTCCTCTTCGTTAACCTGGAGACGGGAAAGCAGCGCGCTCTTCGTCTGGGCGGCTTTGTATCCTTCGGCCTCGATCTGGTCGTAGAGTTTGTAGTCGGTCATGGTAAATCGCTCAACGTCCGCCTTCAGAAGAATGTCGGCGTTCTCCATACTGCGCAGTTCATTGACCGCTATGCTCACGCTTGCCGAGCGCTGCAATACGGCCACCGACGAAAGCGGCGAATTCGGGTCAAGGCGGGGCAGCGGCAAATGAACTGCGATCACAATGTCCGCGCCCATTTGCCGCGCGACGTCCACCGGCAAGTTATTCACCAGACCGCCGTCAACCAGCACGCGACCGCGCTCGCGAACCGGCGTGAAAAATGCGGGCAATGACATTGACGACCGCATCGCTTCCGCCAGCGAACCATGGTCGAACACGTACGAGTCTCCTGCTACCAGATCGGTCGCCACACAGCGGAATGGGATTGGCAATTCGTCAAAGCTCTTCATCTCCGAATAAGGCAGGCCCACACGGTCCAGAATCAATCCCACTTGCTGTCCGGAGTTGAAGCCGCTGGGAAACGCCGTGCCTTTCTTCAGGCCGAATTCGAAGGCATTGGGATAGTCCCGGCGGTCTTCTTTCCGGCGGAACGACAGATCCGCATAAGGCGTGACGCCTCGGAGCACTTCCGTCCACTGGATGTTTCGGATCAAAGCGGCGATCTGGTCGGGTGATTCTCCGCTGGCATAGATTCCGCCGACCAGGGCGCCCATGCTGGTGCCGGCAATCACATCCACCGGTATGCGATTCTCCTCCAGCCAC
>DATFVD010000627.1:0-2339 GCA_035260505.1 Terriglobales bacterium | reverse complement strand
CCCTGGCCGAACTCGGTGCTCGAAACCAGGATGCGCACCGTGCCGTCAGCACAGCCCTCGACCCCAACTACCGAAGCCAGATATCGCTCGCCCGAGCCGGTGAAACCCGCACCATGCAGAAAGGCCGCGATCCCCATTCCTCGCTTGATCGGACCTCCGATCGGACCGTTGACCGGACCTGTATCGTTCTGTCGGGCGAATCGCGCCTTCTTTGCCGGATAATCCGAAAGTTCCAACGCGCGATCAAGTAGCTTCCCGAGATCAATTTCCTCGCGAATAGTTTGCTCGGTGGTAGTGGTTTGGCCCGGCTTGAGGAAATTCCGGCGGCGGATCTCGGCCGGAGAGAGGCCCACAACTTGCGCGATGCGATCCATGTGCCGCTCCATCGCGAACAAACTCTGTGGCGCTCCAAAGCCCCGAAACGCCCCGTGTGGCGGAGCATTCGTTGCCACCGCCTTCCCGCGAATGCGGACGTTAGGCCAGTAGTAAGGACCACCGGCATGGATGATGCCACGGGAGAGAACGACAGACGATAATGTCGCATAGGCGCCGCCATCAATCGTGAAATTAATTTCCCCTCCCAGAATTTCTCCCTCTTTACTCAGCGCCGTACGGTGATGTGTACGCGAAGGATGGCGCTTGGTAGTCGCCGTCATGTCTTCCAGACGGTCATAGACGATCTTTACCGGCCGTCCAGACTTCATGGCCAAGAGCGACGCATGGCCCGCGATCATCGAAGGATAATCTTCCTTGCCGCCGAAGGCGCCGCCGGTCTCGGCCTGCACGACACGGACTTTCTCCGCCGGCAAGTTGCATAGTGCCATCAGCGCTTTGTGTACGTAGTAAGGACATTGCAGCGATCCCCAGACTGTGATTCCCAGCTCTCGATCGAAGGATGCGATCACCCCGTTGTTTTCGATATAAAGCTGTTCCTGTGCCCCCGTCGTGTATTCGCCTTCGACGATGTAGCTGGCATTTTCCCAGACGCTGTCGACATCGCCCTTCGCAATCAAAAAGGTTTTGAATACATTGTCCGTTCCCCAGATGACTTGCGAGCATCGTTCGCTTTCATCAATAGTAAAAATAGCGGGCATGGGTTCGTATTCGATTGCGACCGCGTCGATCGCCTTGCGCAGCACGTGCCGGTCCGCATGCGCCAATAGCAGGATCGGCTCTTCGGGATGATTGACCTTCCCCTCCGCAAGGCAGGGCTGATCGTCGCCGATCAGAGCAATGCAGTTCTTACCAGGAATGTCGTTCGCCGTGACAATTACAAATTCGCTCCAGTCGAACTGGGAGCCAAACGAGATCTTTTTGATTACTCCGCGAGGAATCTGGCTGCGCACGGTCGCGCCGTAAAGCATTCCCGGCAAGGACATATCGTCGATGTAGCGCGCCGCGCCGGTTACTTTGTCGCGGCCTTCCTTGCGCGGCACCGACTTGCCGATGATGTGCGTTTCCGGCATGCCTATCCTTTTATTACAGTCTCGTCATCGACAACTGCGCTAGCCACGGACCTCACGTCCTCCAGCCTCTCCCAGAAACTCGCCGCTGCTGAAGACGCATTGTCCCCGCAAATACGTCGCTTTCACAACGCCGCGCAACTTTTCTCCCAAATACGGAGATACAGGATGGCGATAATGCAGGCAATCTTTGGTCACGACGAACTCCGCCTCCGGCTCAAAGATAACCAGATCGGCATCGCAGCCTTCCGCAATGCGACCTTTGCGAGCGTGGCAGCCTGCCAGTCGAGCGGGCTCCTCGGCCATCCACCGGGTAAGGTCGGTCAAAGCGAATTCGCGCCGGCTGGCCTCCGTCCACATAACGGGAAACGCCAGCGAAAGACTGGCGATGCCACCCCACGCTGTGCTGAAGTTACCCTCTTCGAGCCGTTTCATAGCGGGCGGACAAGGCGAATGATCGGTCGCTACCAGATCGATAATTCCATCCTTTAGCCCCTGCCACAACTTTTCGCGATTGTCACGCGAGCGAATCGGAGGCGCGCACTTACACAATGTCGCACGATCGGGAATTTCTTCCGCACAGAAATGCAAATAGTGGGGACAAGTTTCAACGCTGACCGGAAGCCCCTCCGCCCGGGCCGCGTACAACTCTGCCAGCGCCCGGCTCGCTGAGAGATGGACGATGTGCAATCGAAACTTGTACTGCCTGCATAAAGACAGCAGTAATCGGATCGCGGTGAGTTCCGCTTCCTCCGGCCGCGATTGCAGATAGGTCGAGTAGCGCCTCCAGTCCGCATTCTGCAGACGCTGCTGCGCTTCGTCAATGGGACCAGAAAGTTCTGCGTGGACCAACAGCGGCAAGCCCGTTCGCGCCAC
>DATFVD010000626.1:0-3327 GCA_035260505.1 Terriglobales bacterium | reverse complement strand
GCGCGGCACGACCGAGTCCATTAACTTAGTCGCTGCTTCCTGGGCCGGAAACGAGTTGAGACCAGGCGACGGTATTCTGCTCACGGAAATGGAGCATCACGCCAATCTAATTCCCTGGCAGATGGTTGCAAAACGCGTAGGAGCGAAGCTCCACTTCCTGCCGGTGAATGGAGACCAAGGCGAAATTGATTGGTCTCAGCTGGATGCCATCCTGACGAATAATCCCGTCCGGCTCGTTGCCTTAACCCATATTTCAAATTCGCTCGGCCGAATTAACCCAGTCGCAGACGTGTGTCGAACCGCCCGCAAACACGGCGCCGTGACCCTGGTCGACGCTGCTCAGAGCGCCGGGCACATGCCCCTGGATGTTCGAGCCATCGATTGCGATTTCCTCGCATTTTCCGGTCACAAATGCTGTGGCCCTACCGGCATCGGCGTTTTATACGGACGGAAAAGTTTGCTGGATGAAATGATGCCGTATCAGACCGGGGGCGAGATGATTGTGAGCGTTACTTTTGAAGGAGCAGAATGGAAACCAGCTCCCCACCGGTTTGAAGCCGGGACACCGCATATTGCCGGCGCGATAGGCTTGGCCACAGCGCTTGATTATCTGGAACGGATTGGCCGAAGCGCGATCCAAGAAAACGATCATCACTTTGGCCAGGCAGCGGCTACTCGCCTGCGAGAAATTCCGAATCTGCGCGTCTTTGGTCCCGCGGGCGATAGAGCGGGTATCGCCAGTTTCCAGCTCGGTAATATTCACGCGCATGATTTGGTGGCATTCGCCGATCAGAAAGGGATCGCACTGCGCGGCGGGCACCACTGCAACCAGCCGCTCATCAGAAAGTTGGGACTGAGAGCCACGGCCAGAGCCAGCTTCTATCTTTATAACACGGAAGCGGAACTCGATCGTTTAATCGACGTTCTGCGCGCGGCCTCTAAATATTTTGGTGACTAATAAGCCCGATATGGACTTCGACGAGCTGTACCAAGAAATCATTCTGGACCACTCGAAGCGCCCTCGTAATAGCGGAGTCCTACCTCCGCCAGCAACGCGTGGTTCCGGATTCAATCCCGCATGTGGTGATGAAGTTACGGTATTCGTGCTGCAGTCACCGGAAGGCAAAATCGAGACGATTTCTTTTCAGGCACAAGCATGCGCCATCTGCACTGCGTCGACCTCGCTCATGACACTGCAGGTCAAAGGAACGACCTCAAAGCAAGCGTTGGCGTTACAGAGGCATTTCATTGATTTCTTGACGAAAGATGGCCCGAGCGATGGCCTTGGACATCTACGTGCGCTCGCCGGGGTGAAGAAATTTCCTCAACGCTTGAAGTGCGCAACACTCGGTTGGCATGCCCTTGAGACCGCGCTGAAAGCGGGGGAATAAGGCGAAAGGGCGAATGGGCGAAAGGGCGAATGCGCAGCCCCTGATCCGGTGGGGCGAAAAACTCGGCGCGCCGACCGTGTGACTAACCGTCTAAATGTTCCCGCGCCGGTTTTGAGCCGTTCCGTGGGCTTGGTTTCGCCCATGATTCGTCGCGATAAATTCAAAGATGACGTGTGTACGAGAAAGTTCCGGAATGGGCGAGGCTACCTGCACGGCGCAGCTCAAAACCGGCGCGAAACCATCACAGAGCATAATCAAACGTTGGGCGCGCCGAGTTTTTCGCCCCACCAGGTCAGGGGCTGTGCACGCGCCGTTTCGCCCACTCGCCCACTCGCCCATTCGCCTTATTCGCCGCTCACGCAGTATTCCCCAGCTCCTGAGTGCCAAGATCCAGCGGGCTCGCCGGCATGGTGCTCGGATGGCCGAAAAGCGCCACGTGGTTGAGCAGCTCCCGGTTTACGCAAAGGTAGACGCGTTCTATGGGCGGCTGATCGCCGACGTGCAGAGCGACGGCTTTCTCTAACATCTCTTTCTCGGTTTGTGTGTATCGCTCCTTTTGCAGGAGATGCTCCGTCCACGACGGCATCATCATTTCGATTCGGTAAACGTTGGCTCTCCCCAAATCCTCATGGAGGCGCCAACTGTAGGCGCCATTGCGAAGGTGAATAAGGCGAACCTCACGAAGCAACCGAATAAACTCCGAACCTCGGGATCGATTGACTTCGAACTCGTAAGTAATGGAGATCGGTCCGTCGTGGGGCCTTGGGATATGCAACAGTTTATGGGACAAGCCAGTAACCGGTGCGGGAGTAAAATTGAGCTCGCTGACGAAATTGATCGATAGCGGGATCGATAGCAAAAGGCTTGGTAAGAGCAAACCGGCAGCAACCTCGAGAGTGATGGTCACGCCAAGGGTACTGGCAGAAAAGCCCCAAATGATGCCGCCCAAAGCCATGGCTCCTTGAGAAACCATGATAATGGTTGCGTTCATTCGGCCTCGAGCCCAATCAGGCATGGCTCTCTGGCTAGCCACCCAAAGCTCGGAGGCTGCCAGTGTCCAAGCGATCCCGGCCACAGCGGCGATTCCCATGAACATAGTGTGATCCACAACCAAAGCCATCCCGAGATAGACCAGCACTAACAGAATGCTCGCAGAAGTAATGATGGCGTTTGACGAAAGGTGTTCCCTCGCTCTGGGCACCACAAAGATCGCGCTAAAAACAGCCCCGGCGCCCATGCAGGTGAATAATAGCCCGAGGCTAGAGGGCTCGAACTTCAGCTTTTGCAAACCGACCACTGGGATAAGCGCCGGAATCACGCAGATGAAGAGGGAGAACAGAACGTTGCGCGCCAATACAACTTGAATACTGGGCGAAAAGCGTACGTAACGGATGGCGGTGGAGAAAGACTCTAAGAAATTCTCTAAAGGCAACTTTGAGGTCGGACCGACGCGCTTCCATTTAGCGATCGCAAAAATCACGAGCAAGAAACAGGCAGCGTTAAGGCCGAACACCCAGCTGGGCGAAACAAAGCGCAACGCTAAGCCACCCAGTGCTGGTCCGATAATCCCAGAAACGTTCAGCTGGAGGCCGCTCAACGTTGAGGCAGAGGGCAACTCGTCATTTGTAACAATCTCAGGCACTATTGCCGTCCAAGCCGGCGCGTTAAAAGCAAAACCGATTCCGGTCAGGAAGATACAAATCAACACTAGAGCTGGAGTCAGCCAATGGAATATAAAGAGTACCGCCAGCAGAGCCGCCGCACCGGCTAGCCAGAAGCTCATGAAGCGCAGAAGCTTACGGCGATCCACCATGTCGGCCAAAGCGCCGGCGGGCAAGGTAAAAAGAAAAAATGGCAGAGACGCGACCGTCGACATTAAGGAAAGCAAGAGCGCCGACGGGCTCAGCATGTTCATTACCCAGGTGGCAGCGGTATC
>DATFVD010000625.1:0-9981 GCA_035260505.1 Terriglobales bacterium | reverse complement strand
CGCCGCAGCAGGCGGTCCAATCGGATCACATCGGCGGCTATTAGAACAACCTCTTGATTCTTGGTATAGTACGAACTGGCGGCCGCAGCGATCAGCAGACCTAGGACCAAAGCCGTCAGAGTCCCGACCACTCCCATCGACACGGTGACAACGCTTTTCGTCTGATCGGTCAAGTGATGTTGCGGCAAAATTCGGCTGACGAGCATGCCTAACATGGCGCTGCAGAACACGATTACCAGGACGACCAATGAGATTAGGATTTGAATCACGATGTTACTCGCCGAATCCGATTCGGGGCTGATGTTGCGCGGCAAGTAAGGGAGTGTCAATCCTGGTGTATCGGTTCCCATCCTCCGTTCTCCAGCTTCCGAAAACCTGGACACTGTGAACGTGGAAAATTCAGGACTTTCAAACACGATCGGAGCTGGAGGGATGGACTAAAGTCACCCATGAGGCACCTAGGACCGCGGTTCTATCGGTGGCTCCCGGGTGATCGATGTGTTAACTTCGCCAAGTCGAGGAGAACACCGAATCGTGTCAGCCGCTAAGAATAAACGCGGCGAAGCGACTGGCGCAGCTCAACCGGGCTCCGCCCGCTAGAGAGACCAAGGTAAACGCGCTCAACTTAAACATCTTGATGAAATCAATCATCCTCCTCGCAATTCTCACTTTGGAATCCTTCCACCTAAGTTTACTGCCGGCTAGCGCAGCGAATCAGGAGACGGGCGACAAAGAAACCATTTTTAATAACGCCAAGGCATTCGTTGATGCCTTTGAGAAAGGCGACGCCAAAGCCGTGGCGGCCTTTTGGGCGGAGGACGGCGATTACGTGGATCTCGACGGGCGCCAATTGCAGGGTCGCCCCGCCATCGAAAATGCGTTCAAGGATTTCTTCGCCGAGAACAAGGGCTTGAAGCTGCGCATCGATGTAAAGTCGGTGCGCTTCGTCACGCCGGAGACGGCCATCGAGGATGGCGTTTCGTCTGTCATCTCCCCGGACGGTGCGCCTCCTAACCAGGCCCGCTACAGCAACGTCCATGTAAAGAAGGACGGCCAGTGGGTTCTGCAAAGCGTGCGCGAAGCGCCTTACACCCCGCCCGGCAACTACGAACACCTGCGCGGACTGGAATGGGCTATTGGCGAATGGGTTGATGAAGGAGAAGGGCCGGAAATCGACCACGCTACCTTCGAGTGGGCGCCGGAGAATAACTTTCTGATCTCGACCCAGGATGTGACGGTGAGGGACACCTTGGTAGCTCGTTCCACGGAGTGGATCGGCTGGGATCCAGTTACCTCTCAGGTGCGCTCCTGGAGTTTTGTGGCGGACGGCGCCATCGGTGAAGCTGTCTGGAGCAACGAGGGTGACCAATGGATTATTAAGACGAACGCGACCCTGCCCAACGGGAAGAAACTCGCGGCCACGAACATCATTACCCGCAACGGTCCCGATGCCATCACGTGGCAGTCGAAAGATCGAACGCTCGATGGCAAGGCATTGCCAGATGTAAAGGAAATCAAGATGAAACGCGTACCCTGAATAACATCTCACTTAAACTGTCAACGACTAAACCTGTAAAAATTACTATGTTGCGCAAAATACTAGCTCTCACTGTTGCCCTCTGCGTGGCAACGCTTCTGATGTCCGCGGACGCCCTAGCCTGGGGCGGTGGTAGTTGGAATCGCTCTGGATCGGCTTCCTACACCGGCCGTGGTGGGAATACGTATTCCCGCAGTTACTCCAGCTCCGGTAGCGGCTATCATTACGGTGGCGGCGGCTATCATTACGGTGGTGGCGGCTACGGTGGCGGCTATCATTACGGCGGCGGTGGAGGGTATTACGCTGGGGGATTCCATCCGGGACGTTTTGCCGCTGGATATGCTGCCGGAGTCTATAGTTCCCAATAGTACTAACTTTCTCGCAAACCTTGTCGTTGCTGGAGGGAAATGATGAAAGCGATCAAACGCGCAGCCCTGGCCCTGTGTCTTGGGACCATGGCCGCATTTCTGGTCGCAGCCGGCGCGGATGAGACTCAGTCACAGTGAAAGTTCCAGTTGAGAGCGATACTCCCTCCTATGCAACGCCGCCCGACGTCGGCTACTCTTTTGAACCGCTTGGGGAAGGAGCGAACGCCGTGAGATGGATTGTTGTCGTCGCCGCTGTCGAGGCTGCCGCCACCAGCCTCGTACTCATCCTCAGTCCGTCGCTGTTCGGCTGGCTGATACTGGGCGCCGAACTGTCCGAAGCGGGGCAGGCGCTCGGCCGGCTTACAGGAATAGCCCTGCTCGCATTCGGACTGGCCTGCTGGCCAGCGCCCGCGACGGCAAACCAAGCGACATCCGCCGTTCGCGCGCTGCTGATTTACAATCTACTCGCCACGATCTATCTCCTCTACCTCGGAGTCGGCGGCAAATTGGTGGGTACGCTGTTATGGCCGGCGGTCGGGCTTCACGCGATTTTGACGATCCTTGTCACCCGCGTTTGGCGCCTAGTCGGGGGAAAGTGAAGCGAGTGCCTCAGTCGTGCCAACGTACGATCGACTGACGAGCTTCGACTTGTGATGCTAACCCGCTACGACCGGGGGTTCGTTTCGATGATCGACGCGCTGGTTCGTTCTTCATAAAGGCCCTCGGTGAAGTGACCAGCCGAGTAGGAGTAAGCCGGTTGCAGCGATCCAGCTCCCGGCCACCCGGACCGCAATCCGCGTCCACGGCCGCTTTAACGAGACCACGAAGGCGGCCACCAAAGCTACAACCACAAAGAGCGCGGAGATCATACCGATGAGTTCCAACGCACCAGAGGCTGCCAGCTGCATGACCGCCCCGTTGCGCCAGCCGTGAATGAACCCGAGAATCACGGCAAGGACCGCAACCGCGCCTGGCTTCATCCGCAAATCCGCTGCAACGAGCGCGCCGGGAATAAGAAACGAAATGGCGGGAATAGCAAAAGCCGGCAGAGTTTGCGCCCGCAAGCCGACGAGACCTCCGGCGAGCCAGGCGACGGGCAGCAAGAATAGAGTGTAGCGTCCCGCCTCGGGTCCTCGCAGTCCCGCGAAAAACGCCAGCGCCAGGACCGGCACCCAGTCTTCCGGGCTCAACGCGAGGTGGCTGATCCCGTCGTAAACGGGTCCCAATCCCGTCGTGACCAGATGCGCCTCGGCGATCCCCGGACATAACAGCAGCACCAGGCTTGCAGCCAGAACCCACCGCGACGTCTTTTGGTGGAAGAGCCTTCTCACGTTAGTGCGCCCCAGACGAAGTGGACGCCCATCAACGCGATGAAGACTCCTCCGGCGCGCAATGCGACCCTACCGATCGTCCACCGATGGACCAGCCCCAGCGCTATTCCTATGCCATGCAGGCAGCCCGTCGCGATCACAAATCCCATGCTGTACAGCAACCCGCTCTCTCCTGCGGGAAGCTCCGTGCCGTGGGCGTGCCCATGGAACAGACCGAAGCAACCCACCAAAGCCGCTGCAAAGACGAGCTTTGGACGCGCTTCAGTACACACAGCCGCCCCAAGGAGTAACGCGGAAAGCGCGATGCCGAACTCGACCCCAGGCAAGCCGACTCCGATCAATCCGAGAAAGCCGCCCGCCGCCATGACCATGGGGAAGGTCACCGGCAAGAGCCACATGGCCGGTGGCCCCAATTGTGCGCCCCAGATGCCTACGGCTATCATCGCCAGGATGTGATCAGCTCCCGACCACGGGTGTTGAAAACCGCTGACAAATCCAAACACCTGACTGCGTTCGAGGTGGGCTTGAGCGGACTGCGTCCAGAACAAAAAGATCGTAACAGTCAAAACCCAAGTGACACTATGGACGCAGAATCGAGTCGGTTTCATTGAAGTCCTCCGATCAGCATCGCCGTTCGTTGGATCGCCCAAAACGCGCCGAGCGAGCCGACGGCGTAACCGGGCAACGCCTCCACCCAATGCGGCCAGCGGATTTGCAGTTGGCGGAACGAGCGTTCGAGGAGCACGATCAGCATGACGAAGGCAACCTGGCCGATCTCGACGCCGACATTGAAACTCAGCAGCGCCAACGGCAAGTCTTTCCCAGGCAGCCCCGCACTTGTCAACGCGCCGGCAAACCCGAAACCGTGAATCAATCCGAATGCGAATGCGACAACCCATGGGTGCCGAATGGTGAAACTGGTCTCGCCGCGCCAGCATCGGACAATCTCCGGCCCAAGAAACAGAATGCTGAGCGCAATCGCGGCGTTGAGCGGCATGACTGGCGCACTGGCAAAACCGAGCGTCGCAATCGCGAGGGTAATGCTGTGCGCAACCGTGAACGCAGTGACCGTCTTCAACAGCATCCATCGATCTTTTACAATCAAGAGCAGCCCGAGCACGAACAACAAATGGTCCGCACCGAACAGGATGTGTTCAATGCCGTGCATAATGTAATTGCCGGCCACTGTCCCCCATGATTGCCGGGCGGCTACGTCAAACCACGGCTGCAGTGGACGGACGAACGTCGTGATGTCGCGTCCATCGAGCGTGCGCACGCGCACCAACACGTCGGTGATGGTCGCCTGTAGCCCGACGAACTCCACGCGTTTGCCAGCCAGTGTGCCGCCAGCGGATTCGATCACGCGCCGCTCGATGATCGAATCTGATAACTCTTGCACAATGGGATCGGTGACGTTGCGTACGTCGTCCGGGAATTGCAGCACGACCGCCAGGTGCTGGCCGGAAAACAGCGGCGTCCGCCAGAGCACGTTGTACCGACCCGAACCGATCTCTTTGATTTCCAGCACTGCAGGCCGCACCTCGTGCGCGTGTGTACTGGGGACATAACCCAATAGCGTGAAGAGCAGCGACTGCAACAACAGCAACAACACCGAGCCTGACTTTGCGCCGTTCACCAGCCTCCCTTCATGACAGGCGTTGCGGCCGCTACAGGGGCGGCGCTCGTTGTTGCCTTGGGCAGTACGATCTCGTAGCCTGCCCGCATGGCTTCAAACGCCTTGCGCTTGAACTGAGCGCGTTGCTCGTCCACCCAGGCGGTCTTTACGTCGGCCTCAACTTCCTCGAACTCGGGCAAGCGGGCAGACGTCAGGGAGTCGATGAACACCAAATGCCAGCCGTAGCCGGACTCGATCGGCCCCTGCCATGAGCCGGTCTTCAGTTCGAACAATGCTCGGGCGAAGCCCGGACCGAACGTCTTGGCGATGTAGTCGAACGACCGGTCGCCATAATAGTCCAGAAACATGAAGGGATCTGCCAACGCTGCCGCTTCGGATGAATCCGGGGGTTCGCCGGCGACCTGTTTCAAAGCGTCTGCTGCGGCGGCGACGGTCTTTTCGCCGTGCTTGTCGAACGAGAAGTAGAGGTGACGGAATGAGATCCGGCCAGGCAGAGTAAAGCGCCCGCCATTCTTCGCAAACCACTCTTTGAGTTCTTCTCGGCTCGGTTCGCGCAGGCCGGACAAATCCTCGGCCAGGAAATCCATCTTCTGCACCATGCGGCGTTTGACGATGGTATCGTCCTTGTCCAATCCCATCGCGAGTGCCTCGCGGTAGAGCACTTCCTCGCGGATCCTGCTTTCGAGCAGCCTCTGCATCTCCTCCGGTGTCGGCGGCGGTTGTCCCTGCGCCTGCCACATCAACGTCAGCTGGCTGATGTCATCTTCCGTCAGTACGATCCGCTTCCGGTCTGTCTGATCAACCCGACTGGGGGGCAGAGCGCGTTGCACAGCGAACAACGCCAAGCCGATGAGAAGAAATTGCAGTAGCGGCTCGCGCAACCATTGCTTTCCTGATGCAAATAGCGTGGGTCTCATTGGATTGAGGCCGATCCGGGTCTGATCTTGACTTCGGAACTTGGTCGGCTCTGCAGATATTTAATGATCGCATCGCGCGATGCGGGGTCTTGCGGAGCACCGGATTGGAGTAGCTCGGCGTACTCCGGCGCGGCCTCCCAGTAGTTCCACTCCGCCAGTTTCGCCGCCACGAGACCGGCCAGCGACGGCTGCTGTTTGATGAAAAGCAGGAATGCCTGAATCACGCGGCTGCGCGGCACGGCCCCGTCCGTATCGCCGTGAACCCTGAGCGCCACCAACGCCGCCTCGATTTCAGGCTTATTTCGCCCGGAGTCGGTCAAATACTGCTTCTCGATCCGCTCAACGCCGGCAGCGCCACGCAGTTCCAGGTCGGCCCCAACCAACGCAGCCAGGTCTGTTGCGTTGTGAGTTTCGCGCGCGAACTCCATGCGTCCTTCCGAGCGCAGGGCGTCTAGTGGCGTGCCGGCAATGCCGAGCAGCAATAGGTACACCGACCGCCGCGCGGCGAGCTTCGGATTGTTCAACCAGGCGCGGATCACCGCCACGTCCAGGCGCGGCTTGAGCGAGCGCATCGCGCCGTAGGGTGCGCTGACAAACTCGTTAAAAGCGATCTCGGCGACCATCGGCTCCGGGTTTTCGAGATACGGCAGAAAGTAGGCCACATGCTCGCGCCACTCGCCGTCAGTCATGTCGGTCGTACGCTTGGTAGCCGACAACTGCCGCAGCCAGCCGGCTTGCTCGGCGCTGACCGGGCCGAAATTGACCCAAACCGGCCAGGCGTCGTCTCGGACCAGGAGCAGTGGTTTCTGGCTCTGCATCGCCGCCGCGTCCGCGCGAAACACCGGGCCGCTAATTGTGTTGCCTACCGGGGTGTCGCCCTTGATGACGGAGACGACTCGGAACTCGTTGCGGTCGGCCACCGGTATCGCGAGCACGGAATGCCCGGCATACACAAGTTCCTGTGCTGAGATGGTCAGTTCCCGGGCGGCAACGCACATGGGGCACGCCATCGCCCTGGCGCCGACGAAGAACATCAGCGCAGCCAGCGCTATCGACAGCCATCGCATTTCGCACATGTGGCTACGGGTTTGCCGGGTCCATCACAAAGGCGGGCGGTTTGATGATCTCGTAATTAGCGTAGCCAAACTCGTTGTTGCGCGCGGCGAATAGCTTATCTCCCATCTTGTAAACGGTGACCTCGACGGGCGTGCCCGCGAAGGCGGTGAGAATCTTGCCGTCGTTGATGTAGTACGCCATGGAGACACCGAGATAACCGTCCTGCGCAACGTCGCCGATCTCACTGGGCGGCGGGACACGCTTCCCCATGCCGGCGTGGTAGATGATGAATTGGCCCTGGTTCTCATTAAAGCGCTGGGTCAAGTATCCGGGGTCTATGGGTGTGGGTTCCTTCGGCGCTTCAACACCTTCTATCTTCTCGCCAGTGATTACGGTATGCGCCGCTGGCGCTTGTTTGCCCGAAGCGGCGAACACGAATTCGAACTTCTCGCCGGTCACGGTGTTTTGTATCCAGACCGTCTTGTCCACCATCAGGTCCTTCAATTGAGCATTGTCGAGTGCCACGGCGCCGTTTTTTGTCAATTCGGCCACAGTCACACCCGGCTTGGCGGCCTTGCGCGCCTCGTCATTGGGCGTGTACCAGATCGGCGAAGTCCAGGCGCGCTCCTGCACGGTCGGGGACACCACGCCGGGAGGAGCGATGCCGAGTTCCTTCGCCTGGATGGTGGTCCAGCGCGGCGTCGGGATCTCAAGCACGCGGGCGTAATAGAAGGCATTGAGACTCGGATCAAAATCTGGATCGGTCCACACCAGCTTTAATTCGACTGCGCCGATGGTGTTTTGGTACGTGGCAGTCTCGATGTCCACCGTGCTGGCGATCGGCGGTATCTTGCCGGTCCACTTGTCCGGCTTGCGGTCGCCGGCCCAGACCACGTCATAGATCTTCTCGAAGCTTTGGCCGCTCTGCGACCAGCCTTTGACAATCTGGATACGGTCGAGGTTGCCAGAGGTGGGATCCTTTACCCCCCAGACAATGAACGTCGGCGCTTTGGGAGTGCCTGTTGCAGCGGGTAAATCCGCGCCCATGGGCACGCCCTTCGAATAGCCGTTCTTTACCCAGTCCTTGTCCGTCAGGATTTCCGGGGTGTACTGCCAGCCGCCGAAGAAGCGCACTTTGATGTGCGGACCGCTGACGGCAAAGGTTTCTTTGCGCTGCATCGCGTTGAAGATGGACTCGCGTGTATTTTCCTCGGCCCATACTCCGGCCAGGCCCGCGGGGCTCTCAAGACGCGCGTCCATCCCAGCCAAGAGATGGCCCGACATGCGCTCCTTGATGGCTCCGTCCATCGCAGCATGCCCGCCAAAAAAGTTGTCCTGCCGGTACGGGACGCCGGTGTTGTGCGAGTCGGACGCCCCAACGACGCCGACCTTGTAGGGGTTATAGCCGGCCGTGTCTTGCATGGTAAGGCCGTCTTTATAGGCCTGCCGGACGTAGCTGCCAAAGACGTGCGGGATGCGACCTTCCGGGCCGCCCAGCAGCCAGGACAGGATCTCGTAGTTGGCGAACTCGTCGTTTGGCGAGAGCAAAGGATGGGTCTCCGATTGTCCTTTGATCTGCTTGATCTCGGTCAGCCGCTCGTTGCGGTCACGCGACGACGCCCAGGCGGCATCAATCGGCCGGCCAAAGCTGTCCACATCAATCGGAAACATGCGTCCGTCGCTCAGGTTTGCATTGTGGGAGATACAGAGCAGCTCGTTACCCTTCTTGCGCTCGGCATCCATCCAATTCCACAAGTCCTCGGGATGCGATGAATCCAGGGCGGTGAACGGCATCTCGGGAATGTGGACGGTGTCCTTGAAAAAGACGTTGCGGTGCAAGTTCATGTTGTTCGGCATTGCTGTCCATTCATACGACGCGAAGGTCGTGAACTTGCCGGGCTTGTAGTACTGGTCGGCAATCTGAACGTTTTGCTTCCAGACGGTACTCGCAACCTCGGGAGACATCAGCGGCTTAACGGGCGGACCGCCCATGAGCACCGTGACGCCGTAGATGAAGATTCGCTGCATCTCAGTCGGGGTGTCGCCTTTCATGATCAACGGCTGTGCGGCGGGCAGTTTGCTAAGTGCCGAACCGGGTGTGTTTGCCAGCCGGATCACGCCGACGTATTCGGAGTGGTCGGTCACGCCCGCAAAATCAATCGGCGTGTCGATCTTGATGTCGAAGCCCAGTGGATGCTTAATGGTCTCGCCCATGAAATACTTGTAGGCGTCGCCCGGATCGGTGATGCGGTTCCCAAACAGCCAGGCGTCCAACGACCAACTGGTGTGCACGTGCGTCTCGCCGTAGTACGCGTCCCGGTCGGGATTCGGTGCGCCGAATGCCGGCAGGATCATCAACATCACAACCGTGCCGAGAGCAAGCCCGGCCTTCAGGTTGGATTTCATAACTGTTAACTGTTTTTTTGAGGGTGTCGTTTCGTCGTCGGCAACTCATGGTACAGAATGGTTAGTAATTGCCACCTACCCCGAGCTGCACGCAGGACGGACTGCGGACAGTTTATCAATCCGAACCGACATTGCTATTGGACCTTAGTCCAATAGGGTGCACACATAGATTTCCTCTATGCTACTACTCGGATAATTCGCCCGGAACGGCAAAGATCCGGTCCTGAGTTTCATACCAGAGGCTCAAAAGGTCTCGGTACTGCGGGGCGGCAAGAGGTTGGTTGCCTCAAGATCGGCCATTTCACCGCGTACTGATGGAATTGCTTGGGTTGATGCACCGGAGTGGGTCGATAACACCGATGAGTGGGACCTTTTGCTGCAAGCAATGAGCCGGACCGAGCAGCTCAAATTCAGGCTGCAGTGCAAGTACGCTCGGTGCAACCCGCTTATGAACGACGTAGACATCGGTGAGGTAAGCCAGAGATACGAATGGTTCGCTTACTTCCAGGGCAGAGAGTGGAGGAAACGGCTGGCAGCCGAAAGCCGTAGATTACCTTACCGGGCGAAGATCCAGAGATTGGTGCCAATATCGGAGTTCCAGTCCATTGACCGCGCGGTAATGACGTCGGCATTCGGTCCCAGATAGACCACGCGGGTACAGGCGTCGGCATTGACAGGAGACAGGGCCAACGAGCCCGCCAGGACCTTCGTGGACAGCACAGTGAACGAC
>DATFVD010000624.1:0-6957 GCA_035260505.1 Terriglobales bacterium | reverse complement strand
GCCCCATGCCCACCCCGCTCGGGGGTGTTTGCTAAATCTGAATCCGTGTCCACTAGATGCCCAAATCGTCGAGCGTCTTGATGTCTTCATCCGTGAAAGGCTCTTTCATCTCCTTGTCGAGCGCTCCCAGGTTGCGAACTTCCAGGTAGGTCAGATTGCCAAGCACTGCCACTTCCCCGCGAATCTGCGCCGATTCACGCAGAATCTGCGGGATCAGCAGGCGCCCCTGCCCGTCCATCTCCACGACCTGCCCGTAATAATTCGTGCGCGTCAGGAATTTTTTCTTCGTCGGATTGAAAGTCGAGAGCGCCGCCAGCTTCTGCTCGATCCGCTCCCACTCCTCGAAGGGATACACTTGAGCAATATTTCCGTCCTGACTTGTGATGTAAAATTTCTGCGCATATTTCTCGTCGATCACGCGCTTGAATTCCGCCGGGACTTTTAACCGTCCCTTTTCGTCGACGCGCGTTGGATGATTTCCGCGAAACATGTGCCTTGCTCGCCGCTTTTGTTAAAAACGCCGGGCTCCGTTTGTTAGTTATGGCTGCTGCCACAGTCACTAGCACGAGGGAGAAAGAAGCAGTTACAAACGAAGTGGATTCAGGATCGTTGGGCTCGTTTTTGTCGGTGTCAGTCTCGGAAACCACTGGCGCCTCGAAACTTAGGGTTTAAACCCACGATCTCTATTGCTTATTCCACTTTCAACCACTTTTGTCCACATCCTACGCCTAAATCGTTTGTTGTCAACTACAAAGTTTCAGGTCGAGACTTCGGTGCCGGACTCAAGGTACAAAATGCGAAATGTTGTGGTTAACCAGAAAGGTCACCACTAGGACTTGTGTTTGGAAAAGTGGTTCGTTGACGACGGAAATTGCGACTTTTCCACTGGCAGCCATCGCCGTCGCAGTATCCCTCTTCAAATTGTCATCCTGAGCGGAGCGAAGGACTGCTTTAGACCGCCCCACTACTCTACCGGCACCGAATGGAGCGGTCGCTTGCTTCCCGCGCATGTTCCACCGCATTGACCCGCTGGAGTACACTTGTGCCGAATTTCAAGCCAAAAAAAGAAACAGAGGGCACAATGAAGCTAAACAAGACTCGGGTGTGGCTGGGAGGAATTGCCGGCGGAGTAGTGTGGACTGCATGGGGCTTCTTTGTTGGGACGCGACTGGCTCCGCTCTACGAGGCCATGCAGAAACAGGGATTATTCCTGAAGGAACCGCGTTATCCGTTTTTCACGCACATCTGGATTGTGCTGATATTTGTGATGTCGATTCTCATCGCGCATCTTTACGCGTGGGCTCGCGCCACCGCCGGTCCTGGACCGAAGACAGCTCTCAAAATAGGGATGATCGTAGGATTCTGCGCCGGCGTCCCCGGCAACTTCGCGCAAGCAACCTGGTCGCCGATTCCGACCATGTTGCCCCTGGGATGGATGCTCGACCTGTGGATAGGTTCGATCCTAGCCGCGCTAGTCGCGGGCTTTGTGTACAAAGAATAGGTCGAAGGCGAAACGAAATCACACGATGGAGCGCCGGGCGTCCCCGCCCGGCCATCTCCAAACTGGACGGGCCTGACGCTCGTCGGTCCACTTAACCTTTATTTTGCGCTTCCACAACCACGGCTGTCCCATACGCCAGAACTTCCGTGACGCCCTGCATCACTTCCGTCGCGTCATACCGTGCGCCGACGACAGCATTGCCTCCGATTTCCGCCGCGTGCTGCAACATCAGGTCGAAGGCTTCGGCGCGCGTTCTCTCGCACAGATTGGTCAGCAGAGTGATGTTGCCGCCGACCAGCGTCTGCAGCCCGGCTCCAATCGTTCCAAAGATCGAGCGCGAACGCACGGTAATTCCGCGCACCACGCCCAGCGTGCGCGTTACGCGAAAGCCATCGATTTCGAATTGCGTGGTCACCATATTGTGCGGGACCATCCGTCCTGCAGCTACTTGATAGTTACCCATCGCTCCTCCGGAAAAGACTTGCCGCTATGATAGCGCTTCATTCTAATTCAGCCTCAATCACAAATTCTTCACCACCAGCATCCCAATTAACGCGCAGCAAGTTCGGCTTGCAGCACACCTGGCAGTCCTCGACATAGCGCTGGCGACTGCCGGCGGATTCATCCACTGTGGTCTCGTTCCATTCCCCGCAGCCGGCGCAAGCGTAGCCGCTCACCATGCAGCCATTCTAGAGCGGATCCAGCGTTACCCCACCCTCGTAGGGACAGCCGCCCTCGGCTGTCCAACAGCCGCGGTGTACGAAAGTCTGCCATAGGGTATCCAAGAGTCTCTAACAAAGCCTCGTCGCACAGAAAAGCCAAGGATTCGGCGCAGTTCAGGAGCGCGGATCTAAATGGCACGGCATGGAGACGAACGCACCAGCAGTAGATGCGTTATCATAAAACGCTCTTCAGGCGTGCAAATCGCCACGAACAAAATCACCAGACGAAACGCGAAGGGAGATAGCGATGGTCGGTCGCTGCATATGGGTCCTGATGGTCTTGAGCCTCGCAAACGGCAACGCAGCGCTCGCCGGGGATAAAGGCGTCACTCAGGCCGTACCGGAGATCGCAGCTCTCGAGCCGGAACTTGAGGGGCTATATCGAGACCTGCACGAGCACCCAGAGCTCGCTTTTCATGAGGAGCGGACTGCGGCGGCGCTGACCGAGCGTCTTAGGGCTCTTGGCTTCGAGGTGACGACCGGAGTGGGACACACCGGCCTCGTGGCTATCTTGCGCAACGGTTCCGGTCCGGTCGTTATGCTGCGCACCGAACTCGACGCACTGCCCATCGAGGAGAAGACCGGGCTTCCGTTCGCCAGCAAGTCAAAGGGCCTTAATTCTGAAGGCGAGGAGGTGCCGGTTTCGCACGCATGCGGCCACGACTTGCACATGACCGGTTGGTACGGTGCCGCCAAGATTATGGCGCGACGCCGCAGCACTTGGCATGGCACCTTGATGCTGATTGGCCAGCCTGCCGAGGAAGTCTTTCGTGGAGCCGCCGCCATGTTGGCCGACGGTCTATTCACTCGGTTCCCGAAACCCGATTTCGCCATTTCGATGCATGACGAGCCCTCTCTCCCGTCGGGAAAGGTGGGGTTTCATGCCGGGTTGTTTCGCGCCTCCCAGGATTCGGTCGACGTGACCGTCTACGGTCGCGGCGGACACGGCGGTAAGCCCCAGACGACCGTCGACCCGATAGTCCTTTCGGCACGCGCGATCCTCGGCATTCAAACAATCGTTTCGCGCGAGACAGACCCGCTGTCTCCCGCTGTCGTTACGATTGGCGCAATCCACGGTGGCACCGCGGGCAACATCATCCCCGACGAAGTCCGGATGCTGATGTCCGTGCGGAGCTACGATGAAAAAGTGCGGAGGCACCTGCTTGAATCGATCAAACGTCAGTTGGATGCCGAAGCTGCTGCGGTTGACGCGCCCTCTCCTCCATCGATCAAGGTCATCCCCGGTGCCGAGGCTGTCTACAACGATCCCGAGGTCACCGCGCGCCTCGTCGCTGCGCTGCGCCGGGATTTGGGGCCCGATAGCGCGGTCGAGATGCCCGCAAAAATGACTTCAGAGGACTTCTCGGCATACGGTCATGCCGGCGTACGCGCCGTGCTCCTGCACATTGGCGCTGTGAACCCGGCAGAGCTCGCAAGCGGCGCCAAACTTCCAGATCTCCACTCCCCAAAGTGGGTTCCCGAACTCGAACCAACTCTCCGATCCCTGGTCGCCGCGGAAGTGGTTATGCTCACGGAACTGCTCGTGGCCCCGGAATCAGTGAACAAATGACGAGCAATCCGGAAGTAACGCCTCCAGATTGGTCCCGCCAGGCTTTCCAGTACTCACTCGCCGAACCATTGTCCCCCTGCCGGGCAGTCGGAACTTGTTAGTTATATTGTGATGCGCAAGCTTTGGCTTTTGGGAGGCCTCAATGAGATGGGGCTGGCCCACTTCTGCGCCACCACCACTTTTGGCTGCCTCACCCTTCGCGGTTTTCGAAGGGTGAGCACCACGGACGATGGCATCAGGCGACTTTTCCTACCCTCAGCCCGGTTCGCCCGGAACCATCCAGGCCTGCCATCGACCGCGGGTGCCCGCTCAAGCCCAGTTTTGGCTTGAGTGGGGATGTTCAGATTTCTTCATGCGACTTTTCCTTTCTGAGCCACAGATTCATTCTGGGCTCTCATTGATTTCACCAGGTCGGCCGACGACGCTCCTTCGAGCGACAATCCGTAGCCAACTTCTCGGACAATGCGCTCTTTCAACGGTTGAATGAAATGTACGCGCGTATTGCGGCGGGTCACTTCGGGAGCCTTCAAGTACAACTCGGCCAATTCCCGTGCCCGGCTGAGCGCCTTGCCGTTCGGCACAACCTCTGCAATCACTCCCCATTGGTGCGCGGTTTGCGCCGTGAGCGGTTGTGGGTTGAGCAGGAATGCCTCCGCTCGTCCCGCTCCAGCGCGATAACTCCACGCGGTAAAGATTCCGTCGCCGGGCACAATGCCTCCCGCGAAGTGCGGGACATCGTGAAAGGTCGCACCCTCGCCGGCGACAATTACGTTGGCCAACAACGCATACTCTGAATGCACATGGGCTCGTCCCTCGATAGCCGCGATGACCGGCACGCGTATATTGGCTATGTTTTCGAGGAGCTGAGCGCCTTCGTCGTGAACCTGGCTCCAAACGCCGGGATCGGCGACGTTGCCGAAGGATGAGAAATCGATTTCGGGAATGAACTCTCCGCCCGCTCCCGTCAGAATCACAATCTTGTTCTCTCGATCCTGGGCGATCCGGTAAAAGGCATCGACAAACTCCGCATGATCTTGTGCCGTGAATCTGAACGGCCCGCCCTTGGAGTGAAATTCGACAACTAGGACGCCGTCAGCATCCCGCGTCAGCTTCAGGCTGCGATAGGCAGCAAAGTAGTCAGAGCTAAGTGCGTTCATAGTATTTCCCTCTTTGTCTCGTCCCCTCGGGCCGTTCAACATTGCAAATCAAGTGGCCAATTACACCGTTAAGGTCCGCAACTGCCTCACGGTTTCAGAAGGCTCAGGACGAATTGTGTAATCTGCGTTCACATCGGCTGCATGGATGATCCCTTGCTTGTCGATTACGTATCGTGCCGGTATCGGCAATCGGTATTCCGATTCATCGTGGAACCTATCGAGAGTGCTCCCAAACGACTTGTAAAGATCGCGCAAGTAATCCGGCAGCGTGAAAACTAGCCGAAACTGCTCCGCGGTCTTCAAATGAAGATCCGTCAGGATGTCGAAGGTCAGGTTCAGTTTCTTGTGCAGGGCACGGGTATACCTTTCGAGTTCAGGAGTGATCACGACGATCTGCGCTCCCAATGCTCGCACTTCGGAATAGATTCCCTGTAGAGCCTCCAGCTCCATATTGCAATAAGGTCACCAGTGTCCTCGGAAGAAGCTGACCACCACTGGCCCATCGCGCAGAAGGTCGTTCGAGGACACCTGCAAGTGGTCCTGATTGAACAAGGTGAAATTCGGAGCACGGTCTCCGACCGTCAATGCATGATCTTCAATGCCAGACGCCTTGAGCTCGGTTGTGGCTCGATGCATCTTTTCGATTGCCTCATGCGGCGCGTTGTACGGCGGAGCTCCAGATTCAAAGGATCTCTTGAATTCATCTAAACGCGATTGAAGACTTGCCATTATCTTTCGGTCCTTTCCACATTGTTTGCAGCGGCTTCTGCGCTAAAGTGGTCAGCGCATCGCGCTCAGGTGGCCACAACCAGCCCGCCTGCGGCCCGAATGACCTCCCCGGTGATCCAGGCTGATTCGTCTGACGCCAGGAACACCGCCAGCGGGGCGATATCCGTGACGCGACCGAGGCGACCGAGCGGCGTCTTCCCAGCCAGAACGGCGCCGGCACCGCCCTCAAAGGTCCCCGCGGCTACATTGCCTTCGGTTTCTGTATGACCGGGAGAGATGGCGTTGACGCGGATCTTGCGTGGCGCCAGTTCGAGCGCCAGTCCCCTGGTCAGCGTTTCGATGGCGCCTTTGGTGGAAGCGTACAGCAGGGCTCCCGCCACGGGATGCGAACCGACGATAGAGCTGAGGTTGATGATGCTCCCGCCGTCGGCCCCAAACCGCTTGATCGCCTCCTGCACGGTGAGAATCGCCCCGAGAACGTTGATGTTGTAGTGGAGGTGAAAACTTTTTTCGGTGATCTCCGCGAAGGCGCCGAAGCGGAATACCCCGGCGTTGTTGACCAAAATATCCAGTCTCCCGAACGCGGAATCCACTTCTTTGAATAACCGCGCGACGTCTGCCGCCTTGGAGACGTCCGCCCCGACCGCGATCGCCTCGCCGCCGTTGTCGGTGATCGCCCGAGCGACGCGTTCGGCGCCTTCCCGGTCGGAGGAATAGTTTACGGCCACGCGCGCGCCCGCAGCTCCCAATGCCGTTGCAATCCCACCGCCTATGCCTTTGGACGCGCCCGTCACTATTGCCACTTTGTTAGACAGTCTGCTCATAATTCACCATTGTCGTTGATCCGAATCCCCGAACGTCCATCACTATGAATTGCGCCTCGCGCGTATGAAAATCTCGATTTAGGCTCTTATGCTGATTTAGGCTCTTATGCTAAAGAGCGTTTTGAAAGCGCGTCAACATTCAATTTTGCATCCTGAACGGATCTCGGTTACACGCAAGTGATCGCGAAGCCGCGCTTCCTTGGGACGGCCCGGAGTGGAGCGAGGGCACGGCCCCAAATCAGCCGACCAGTTGACATCGGTCCTATAATGAAAGTTGGACGATAGCTCAGCGTGGCTGTAGACAATTGGTTTGTCACTAAGCTCGTTAAAACTTACTTTGCGCGAATTTTGCAAAATTGCAACTCCTTGATTCTAAAAGGCGAGCAAACAGAGGCATTTCCTAACTCCATTGTTATGTAGAGTATGGATATAAGCCATTTAGAATTAACACTTT